>CANRCC010000001.1 GCA_947629025.1 uncultured Bacilli bacterium
CCTCTTGTCATTCATCAGTTTTTAAAAGCTCGTAGCTTACGTAGAACTAAGACTGATAAAGCTGATAGTATTTCTATTGCTAATTATCTTATGTCTGTCCCTTACAAACCAAATTCGCATTTATTATACAACATTTATACATTAAAGTCACTATGTAGAAGTAGAGAACAATTAATTAAAGAAAGAAGTAAATTTCAAGTTCTTTTAACTAACGAACTTGATAAGTCTTTCCCTGAATTAAAACCTTTCTTTAACAATAATATTTCTAGCACTCTTTTATTTATCTTAGATAAGTATAAGAACTCTTCTCACATTGCTTTAATGAAAGATTATGATTCATTAAGACAAATTTCTCATGGAAAATTTTCTTATGCTAAATTTGCTAAATTAAAAGAACTTGCTAAAAACACCATTGGTTATCATAATTATAATTCTGATTTACTTATTTCTACCTATGTTTCTCTTATTAACAACTTTAATGATAAAATTGATCCAATAGATAAACAAATTTCAACAATTATCAAAGAACTAAATCCTAAAATGTTATCCATTCCTGGATTAGGTGAATTATCTGCTGCTTCTATTTTATCTGAATATGGAGATATTTCTAATTTCTCTAGTCCAAATAAAATGTTAGCTTTTGCTGGCCTTGAACCTAGTATTATAGAATCTGGCACATTACAATCTAATGGCAAGATGGTTAAACATGGTTCTGGTCATCTTAGATATTCTATTATGAATACTTCTATGATTGTTTTAAGATATTCACCAACTTTTTATGACTATTACCTTAAGAAACGTTCTGAAGGTAAATGTCATAGGGTTGCTTTATCTCATGTTTGTAAAAAACTTATTCGAGTTATTTACTCTCTTGAGAAAAACAATATTGATTTTGATCCGTCTTTATTGAAATAATTGATTTCTCAATTTTTCAAAAATTTCACTTTGTGAAATCTTTTTGGCGTGGGTTTCTTTTCCATTTATAACTTTCTATCAAAATTCTCTTGACTTTTAATAGTTAGTCACCTCAAAATTATTATATCAATATTTTTATTTATATTTGGTACATTACCAGGTTTATTAAATTTTTTTATTTCTTTATAATCTTTTTTTAACTATTTTACTTAATTTCCTAAACACCTATTTTAAATAATTATATCACAAAAAATCATATTTTATAGATACTTTAAATTCATAGTGTCAAATTTATCCGTTAAAAAACAGTATTTATTATCTTTATTCTTACTATATTTATATTATAAACTTTTTTTATCTTTTATTATATAATCTAATTTGATTTCATTTTTTTATAAAAAAAATACTTTTATTAAAAAGTATCAATTTCTTATATTATTTAGTTCTATAAATTACTATTTATGATGATGGTGATTATTCCCTGTGCGAATATTATCTAAAACACAATCTTTTTCACTACATTTTTCTTTTTCATTTTCTAATTCTATCGTGGTATGACATATACCATATTCGCTTAATTCTTCTTTTACTAATTTTTTTATTTTATCATTTTTTTCATTACTTACTATATGCATAGTAGCATAATTACTATATCCATCTATACTCCAAACATGAATATGATGTATATCTTTAACCCCATTTATATTAAGAATATGTTTTTTTATCTTGTCAATTGATATACCATTTGGAGTTTTTTCTAGAAATAAGTCTACAATAGATTTAAAGTTTAAAAAGGCATTTATTAATATAAATAGAGCTACTACAATGGATAATATTGGATCTATTAATCTTATATCAGTAAATTTCATTACAATAGCACCAATTAATACAACTACCCATCCTAAAACATCTTCTAACATATGTAAATTAACTGATTTTTGATTTAAAGAATCTCCATCTCTTGTAAAATATACAGCAAGAAAGTTTACTAATACTCCAATTATAGCAAAAATAATCATTTTACTATAATCAATAGTTTTTGGTGTAATTATATTATTAATGGCATTATATATAACATAACAAGAGCCTACTAGTAAAATTATAGTCGTTATTAAGCTTCCAATAACTGAATATCTTATATATCCATATGTATATTTATTATTTGGTTTTCTTTTGCTAATTTTTTCTAAGAAATATGATATGCCAATACTCATAGCATCACCCATATCATGAATAGCATCTGATGTAATCGCAACACTATTGGTTATAGCACCTCCTATAAACTCAAATATAGAAAAAGCTATATTTAATATAAATGCTAAAAATATATTTTTATCTGATTTATTTTTCATTATTACCTCCTACATTTTATGATTTATATGTTCAAGTCCAATTTTAAAAACTTTACTAATATGATCATCATCTAATGTATAATATACTTCTTTTCCTTCTTTATGACATTTTACTATACCACTTCTTCTTAATGTACCAAGCTGATGAGATACTGATGATTTAGACATTGATAGGACATTTGCTATATCACATACACACATTTCATGATTACTTATAGCAAATAATATTTTACATCTTGTTGTATCTCCAATTAGTTTATAAAAATCAGCTAATTTATAAAAAATTTCATCTTTTGGCATCATATTTAATGCTTTTTCCACTGACTTTTTATGGATTATATTACAATCACAAATAAACTCATTTTTTGACATTTCTACCTCCGTTAGTTGATTACTTATTCAACTATAATAATTATAGTTGAATGTATATTCATCTGTCAAGATATAATATCAAATTAACATTATAAATATAGTAAATTACTATTAAACTTTACAAAAAAAAAATAACCAATAGGTTATTTTTCTTCAGCTGCTTTTTCAAAACCACAATCTAATTCAGCTTTAATTGTAAAATCATTCTTACCATATGGACTCTTTGGATAAATAACTGCTCTTGTATTTGTTTTATCGCATGCTTCGTCTTTTTCATTCTTAAATTTAGCAATTTCTTCTTCGTTAGCATTATCATTATATCTAGATAAGTTATCTAAATTAACTTTAATACCTACATCTTGGAATCCAGATAGGAATTCTGCTAATTCATCAGATGTTTTTCCTTTTGAAATTTCATCATAGTAAAATTCAGTATAAAATTCTTTTCCCAAATCAGTTAAACTCTTTGAAAGTTTTTCTTCTTGAGAAAGTCTTAAACCTCTTGTTAAGAACATAACAACTACTAATACTACAATTAGTCCTATAGATATTAAACAAATTTGAATCATTTTTGATTTTTTTTCATTATCACTTAGTGTATTTTTTACCTCTTTTTTTTCTTCTTCTTTAATAATTTCTTTTTTAGCCATAGTATCACTTCTTTCTATAATTTTCTGTTATTGTATATTCTTTTTCTACCAAGTCATCACCAAGTAGTTCATCTTTTACAATAGTAACTTCTTTTTTTACCTTTGAAACATCATCATCGTCAATTACACTATCCAAATTTATTTTATCGCTTTGAACAATAGTAGTATCGTCAGCATGCTTTGGCTCATACAAATCCATGTTACCTAACATCTTACTATCTTCATTTGAATTATATAATATATTTTCATCATTGTCAATAACATTTTCATCAACATATCCAAGTTGTTTAGTATCTTCTGTTTCTAATCCCATTGGTGGTAATTTTTTATTATCAATGATTCTAGTATTATTATTGTAAACTATCGTTTTATTATTCCTATTTAGATACAATATTAGGAAAATTAATAATAACAATAATAATCCAAATAGTAATAAAATCCAATAATCTTTTATAAATGATATAAATCCACTATCTTCTTCTTTATATGCATCTATAGTATAACTTTTAGTAAATCCATTTTTATCTGTTACTTCAACTACAACTGTATTTTTACCTGATTTTAAGTTTTCATTACCTTTTATTTTTACAGTTGCTCCTTCTGCTTTAGGAATTGCTGATATATCTAATTTATCAGTATTCTTATCAACAGTTATTGTATACTCTCCAGTATCATTATCTTGTTGTAATAAATCTTCTTTATTAACAACAAATTCTTTTAAGTCAGTTTCACTTCTATATTCACTTCTCTTAACATTTATTGTATAAACTTTTACTGTTGAATCTTCTGCTGTTACTACTATTGTTACTGTTACTGGTTTTCCAACTTCCATATTCTTTATTGTTGAATTTGAAATATTTACCTTAGCTTTTGGATCTTGTGCTAATGCACTTACATTTAATTCAGTTACTTCAAATGGTATTACAACGTCATATGTAGTTTTATCTGGATTAAATTCTAATTCAGGTATTCCAGAAACTGATTTTAAGTTTGCATTACTTGATTTTGATTTATTAGCAGTTGCATTGTTTCCAGAGCTTGTTGTTCCTCCAGTATTTGTTCCTTTATTTCCACCAGTGCCTGATTGATTTGAACCTCCAGCACCTGTATTATTTCCAGATCCTCCTGTACCTTGATTACCACTATTACCAGTTCCACTTTGATCTGCAGCTCTAGTAACTTCTACAACATAAACTTTCTTACTTCCATCTTCTGCAGTTACTTCTACCATAACATTATTTTTACCTACTGATAAATTACCATTCCCTGTAACTACAACATTTGCTTTTGAATCCTGCGCTAGTGCACTTACATCAACACTAGTTACATTATTAGGAACTGTAACTTTATATGATGTTACATCTTCATTAAATTCTGGACTTAATGTATAGCCACTTACACTTAATGATGATAGATTTGCATTACTTGATTTTGAAGTAGTACTATCACCTATAGTTATAGTTTTTGAAAAATCATTAGCAATTACTTTTATACCTGAACCTGTTGAACCTTTTATTGTATTCATAGATAATGTAGTATCTCCAGCTGGAGCAGAAGATAATACATTGAATGTTGCTTTAAATATTTCTGTTGTTTCATATTTAGCATTATTTGGTGGATTATCGTCATATCCCATAAATTTAATTTTACCTGTTAATTTATTAGTATATATAACCCATCCTGTAATGCTATTAGTTGCATTTACAAATTCTAACTTTGACGTATCATAATTTATATATCCCTCATATCCTGCAAATCCATTACTTATAGATTGCAAATCAGAGGCAGTATAAGTAAGAGTAATACTACTTCCTTTTTTTGCATTACTTGGGCCATCTACACTCATAGTAAATGTTGATGTTGCTCCAAATACTGCTACACTAAAAACTGCACTAATTATAAATACTGTTAATGTTATAATTATATTTTTTATTTTATTCATATTACTCTCCTCCTTTACCATATAAATTTGAACTTCCAAGTATATGACTTCTTATTTGTACTAAGTCAGCTACACCAATATCATCATCTTCATTTGTATCAGCTGCAAGTGTTTCATATGTATTTAATGGATTTGTTTCTAATATATGTAGTCTTAATTTTATTACATCGGCAACTCCTACTTCTCCATCACCATTTATATCGCCTTTTACGATAATTGTTTTAGAGTCATACTCTTGTCCATTTATTATAAGCTTAATTACACATCCTGTACCTACTGCATCTGTTTCTAATAATTCTGATCCATTTACATCATATATTTTTAAATATTCATATGGATTAGTCATTTCTGATTTAACATCTTTAGATGTTTTATTTTCTTCTACAGTTTTAATATACTTATCATCTATTGTATGTATATCTGATGTTATTTTATTATTTCCTATAACAACTTTAATATTATATGTTTTAGTATTATTATCTTCGTCTTCTACTTGAATTGTTATATTATTTTCACCAAATGTCATATTTTTATTACCATCAATTGTTACTGTTGCATTCTTATCTTCTGGTATTGCTATTACATCTAAACTTGATATATCGTCATATATATTCATTGTATAACTTAATGTATCTTTGTTAAATTCTTCATTCATATCATAATTTTCTACTTTTAGATATTTTAAATATGTACTCTTAATAGAACCTCTATTTACTACAACTCTATAAATGTTTTCTTCTCCTGAATCATCAGTTGTTACTATTTCAAATACATTTGCACCTTCTTCTAGGCTATGTAATCCTGTTCCTGTTATACTATTATTTCCTGTTGCACTTATTGTTATGTCCTCTTCTTCTGCTTGTAAGTCAACAGTATATAATTTAGTATCTTTATCAAATGATGGTTCTAATTGTCCTTTATCTACGGTTAATGATGTTAATACATTTTCTCTATTATTAGTAGCAACATTTATAAATATTGTATATGTTCTTATAGTACCATTTTCAGATGTTACAACTATCTTTGCAGTATTTCTACCTGGAGATAATTTCATTAGTCCTAATCCTGTTATATTTTGTTCTTCATCTCCTTTAGTAGCACTTATTGTTATATCTTTTGTTCCCTCTGGTAAATCTACATTATATGCAAGTTCATCTTCATTAAATGGTGGATCTAATGTACCTTTATCTACTGTTATTGATGTTAATTTATTATTTGATGATAATCCTTTAACAAATTTTAATGTATAAGTTCTTTCTATTCCACCAGTTGTTGATACTACTATTTTTTGTATTTGTGGAAAAGATGTTATTGTAACTTTTCCATCTCCTGTTACTGATAAAGTTTGTGATTGTTTTTCAACTGTTATATCAACTTCAGTTACACTCTTTGGTATTTCTACATCATATGAATATGTTGTTCTATTAAATGATGGAGATAAGTTATAGTTTATACCATCATCACCTGTTACTATTATATTATTTAAGAAATTGTTTGCTTGTGGTTGTCTTGTTACATTTATTGTATATGTTTTTACATCTGAATTTTCTGCAATTACATTTATATATACCTTATTTGTTGATCCTACTACAAAGTCTGAGTTTCCATCTATCTCAATTGTTGCTGCTTTATCTTCTTTTATAGCAACTAAATTTAGTGATACTACCTCATAAGGTACTGTTATATAATATGTTATTGTTTCTCTTGAAAATTCTGGAGTAAAGTTACCATCATTAATTACTAGATTTGATAAATAGTTATTTGATGATTTTGCTCTTTCTATATTTAATTCATAAACTTTTAAAGTACCATCTTCTGCTTGTACTGTTACTTTTATAACATTGTTTCCTGTTGATAATTGTTGTTCACCTATTCCTGTTGTGACATTAGAAGTTGGATCTAAAACTTCTGCTTCAATATTAACACTAGTAACATCATTTTCAACATTCATATAATATGTAGTTACATCTTTATTAAATCCCTCTACTAACTCGCCATCTACTTTTAATGATTTTAAATCTTTTACTGATGAAGCATCTCTTTTAACTTTTACTTTATATACTCTTGTTGAGTTATCTTCTGCTTTTACTGTTATTTCATATGTTTCTTCACCAACATTAACAGATTTTATTCCATCTCCTTCAATAGTTGCATCTTTTTGTTCTGCTTCTGCATTTATTGTTATTGTTGTTGTTTCATTTGGAAGATGAACTGAATATTCAAGTTCTTCTCTACTAAATTTTGGTGTTAATTCACCTGGAGTTACTGTTAAATTTGATAGATAATTATTTGAAGATGCAGCTTTATTTACTACTACTACATATGTTAATGTTGTTTGGTCTTCTGCAGTTACTACTACATTAAATGGATTTACACCTGTATGTAATTCAAATGTTCCTGTTCCTGTTACTTGTGATGTTTCAACTTCTGGTGTTGCTTCAATAGTTATGTTTGTAACCTCACTATCAACATCTACTGTATAACTTACAGTATCTTTTCTAAACTCAGGATTTAATTCTCCATCACTTACAGTTAAGCTTGATAAGAAGTTATTTGAATTTGCTTTTCTAAATACTTTTATAGTATAAACTCTTTCTACATTTGATGCACTTTTTACTTTTACATCATATGAATTATTTCCTATTCCTACTTTTTGTTTTCCATCACCTGATACATTAGATGAATTATCATCTGGAGTTGCTGTTATTGTTATCTCATCTATATCATTTTCTACAGTTATGTTATAAATTAATGTTGTTTTATTAAATGCTGTTATATATTCTTGTTGATTTTTATCAGTAACTGATAAGTTAGATAAGAAATTGTTTGATGATGGTTGTCTTAATATTTCAATTTCATATATATTTACTGTTCCATCTTCTGCGGTTACTGTTACTCTTTTAGTATTGCTTCCAACATCTAATGTTTTATTTTCATCAAGTTCAACTCTTGCTGCATCTGATGTTGGAACTGCTGTTGCATCAAATTCAGTTATTTCATAAGGTACTGTAACTTCATAATTGTTTTCTTCTGGACTAAATTCTGGGCTTAAATTACCACCTGTAACAGTTAATTCTTTAAGAGTCGCATCATTTGATTTTTCTCTTTCTATATTTATAGTATATACTTTTTGAGTTTTTCCATCTTCTGCAGTTACTGTTATCTTTATTTCATTTACTCCTGTATGTAATTCTACTAATCCTGCACCTGTTACACTAACTGCATTTGGATCTTCTTTATATGCTGTTATCGTAACTGAACCAACTGCATTTGGTACTTTTACACTATACTCAGTATCATTTGGATTAAAATCTTTATCTAATGGATAACCACCTGATATTAATATATTACTTAAGTTTGCATTATTATTTTTTGCTCTTGTTACTACTACTCTATATGTAGTAGTTGTATTATTTTCACTTGTTACTACTATTTCAAATGGATTTTCACCTGTTTTAAGTTCTTTAGGTCCATCTCCTGTTACTTTCGATTTTTTATCACTTGCAACTGCAATTATATCAATATTAGTAACACCATATGCAACATTTGCTGTATATTCTAATATTTCTGGTTGGAATGATGGATTTAAAGTAGTTTGTGTTATAGATAAATCACTAAGTGCACTATTATCTGATTTTGATTTATTTACTACAATAGAATAAGTTCTTGGAGTTCCATTTTCTGCAGTTACTTCTATTTCAAATGTATTTACACCTGCATCTAAATCAAATGTCCCAAAACCTTTTGTTGTTGCATGTTCTTCTTCTGTTCTTCCATCTATTTTTATATTTTCTTTTGTACTTGGTACTTCAATTTGATATAAAAATTTAGTTCTTTCAAATCCTTGTAGTGGCTCATCATCTACTAATAATGATGCTAGATAATTGTTATCTGATGGATTTCTATTTACTGTTATTGTATAAACATTATCATTTCCAGTTTCACTAGTTACTGTTATTTTATAAATATTTGGTCCTATTGATAATGAATCTGGTCCTGATAATTGGAATTGTGATGCTTTATTTTCAACTTCAGGAGTTATAACTATAGTTGTTACACTTCTGTCTACATTAACAGTATAATCATTTGTTGTTTTCTTAAATACTGGATCTAATACTCCACTACTAACTGTTATATTTTTTAAATAATTATTATCTGATTTTTTTCTTGTTACGTGAATTTTATAAATCTGCATTGATCCATCTTCTGCGGTTACTGTTATTGTTACTACATTAGTTTCTGTTGTAACAAAGTTTTCATTATTAGATATAACTGCTTCTGCTGATTCACTTTGAGGTATTGCATTAATATTTAATGATGTTACATCATTTTCTACTGTTAAACCATAACTTAATGTTTCTGGTGAGAAATCATCAATTGTTTGTCCATCTATTTGTAAATCTCTTAGATATGCATTACTATCTTTTTTTCTTTCTATATTTAATATATATGTAGTTTGTGTTTCACCATCTTCTGCAGTTACTCTTATATATAATTTATTATCACCTGTATTTAATTGTCTTTCACCATCACCTGTTACTGTACTATCTGGATCTTTTTTTACTACCTCTATATTTACACTTGTTTTTTCAAAATCTACAGTGTCTAAAGTATATTCAAGTTTTCCCTCTTCAAAACCATCAATACTATTATTATCTACTTTTATATCAGTTAAGGCAGATATTTTCTTTTTTGCTCTTGTTATTGTAATTGTATAATCTTTAGTAGCACCATTTTCTGCTTTTACTCTAACTTGAACTGTATTTGGTCCTACTCTTAATTCTTTTAATCCTGTACCACTTAATATCTGTGCTTTACCTGTATCTTCTACCTCTGCTGAAATGTTTACTTGTGTTACATCTCCTGAAACATCTGCAGTATATAAAGTTGTATTTGGATTAAATTCTTCATTTAAGGAATATCCATCTATTTGTAAAGATTTTAAATTATTATTTGCTGATTTATCTCTAACTAATTTTATTACATAAGTACTTGATGTACCATCTTCTGCTAGAACTATAACATTTACTGTTGGATTTGTATCAATATCATATTGTCCTGTACCACTTATTATATTTGCATTACCTGTATCTTGAACAGTAGCTTCTATATTTACAGTTTTAACTGTTGCTGGAGCACTATATGTATAATAATCATATAAATCACTTGAGAACTGTGGTGATAATGTTCCAAGTGGATCTGATGTAACTGTAAGTGTTGCTAATTTACTATTGTTTGATAATCTTCTAACATTTATTGAATATGTTTTTTTAGTAGTCCCATCTTCTGCTCTAACTACTATATCTATTTTATTGTCTCCAACATTTAATTGTTTTGTACCTAAGTCAGTTTCTATTACTGCTTTACCAACATCTTCAACTATTGCATTTACTTCTATAGAAGTAGTTTCATAGGATACCCTATCTAATGTATATGTATATAATCCTTGATTAAATCCTTTTACTGTTGCACCATTTACTTGTAAATCACTTAGGTTTGCATTATTTGATGGTGCTTCTCTTGTAACACTTATATGATATGTCTTTTTTGTACATGAATTGCCTGGAACAGTTTTATAAGATTCCTTACAGTTTTCAGCTTCTACTACAACATCTCTATTATTCAAATTATCTCCATAATTATCTAATGACCAAGAACCTTGTCCACTTTTTATTTCAGCATTTTCATCTGTTTGATTTGCAATTACTACTGTTGATGATGTTTTATATGGAACTATAGCACTATATGATAAAGTATCTTTATTAAAAACTCCAATATTTACATCATTAGTTAAGGAAAGTGAAGAAAGAGTAGCATCATTATTTAATCTATATATGTGTAATATATATATTTCTTGTGTACCATCTTGGGCCTGAACAATAATTTTTTTATCATTATTTCCAACTTGTAAAGATGTGTTACCATCTCCACTAGCAATTTGAGTATATGAATCAGTTGGAGTAGCTGATATATCAACACTTTCTACATGATTTGGAACTACGATATTAAAATCTTTAGTATCAGAACTATCTGGAACAAATTCTGGATCAAAGGGATAATCTGTACCATCTTTTGATACTTTAAATGAACTTAATGTTGTGCTATCATTCATTTCTCCAAATACATTCAAACTTAAACCTTTTGTTGTAAATTTTGATTTATTTGCAAGTGCTGTATATGTTTCATTTATTGAGAAATTTACAGTTGACCCTGCTTTTGCTTCTTCTTTTATTTTAAAATATACACTAGCTATTACACCATCACTTGTAAGTGGCTTACTACTTGTACTATCTTGAACAAGTAAATTTATTTGACTTTCTTCTTTATGGTCGTTATATGTTACTTGCCAGTTTGTTGCCTTTCTATCATTAGGTGAAGTACCCTTTGCTGGCCACATACCTCCATTATATGTTGTAGACATATCAGTCTCAACATAAACTTCATCGTCATAGTACATAGGTTCAACAAGGTCTGCATCATATTTTAAACCTATCTGCATCATTAAATCTGTTTGATTACCTGGAACATAATAAACTTGTATTTGTATTACTCTTCCTGGTTCAACATCCATTTCATCTGTAAGCTCATCTCCAGTACCAGAACCTTCCCAGTCATTATCAAGAGCATTCCAATCGTAACCTTTAACAATAAATTGGTGCTCCCCAGCTGCTTTTGTTGATATCATTCCAATACTAAAAGATGAGAAGAACATAATTAATGATAAAAAATAACTTAACACCCTTCTCATATGCTACCTCCATACACTTATCCTATTATCAGTATAATTATACCAAATTAAATAAAATTTGTGAACAAAAAACACTAAAAAAACCACTAATTGTGGCTTTTTTTAATACATTATAATATTTTAGATATTTTTATTATTTATTTTCAGTTAATGTTAGTGTTGTTTGCTTAGTTTTTCCATCTCTTATATAAGTTACATTTATTTTATCTCCAATTTTATACTGATATAAATAATATCTTAATTTTGAGACACCTGTAATATCATAATTATCAAATTTTGTTATTACATCACCTTTTTGTAATCCCGCTTTTTCTGCTGGTGAATCTTTTGTTGTTTCAGCAATTACAACACCTGTTGTTATATTTTGATCTACCCTAATATTATACATAAATAAACTATATCTATCACTTACATTTATTAATGATACTCCAATTGTAGGTCTTTTTATTTCTTCACCTTTTTCTAAATACTCAACATAATTTTTTGCTTCATTTATTGGTATTGCAAATCCCATTCCTTCTATTTCTTCTGTTGCTAGTTTCATTGATGTTATACCAATTACCTCTCCTGCTAAATTAACAAGTGGTCCACCACTATTACCAGGATTTATTGCTGCATCTGTTTGTATAACTTTTGTAACTACGTCATCTGATTCTATTGTTCTATCTTTTCCAGATATTATTCCTCTTGTTATAGAACCACTATAATCTGACCCCATTGGGCTACCTACTGTAAATACTGTACTACCTAAATTTATATTTTCACTATCTCCTAAAGTTGCAACTTTTATGATTTTATCTTTATCAATACTTAAAACTGCTAAATCTGTATAAGAATCACTACCTAAAACTTTTACTTCTACAACTTCATTTGTAGTTAATATAACCTCTACTTTATCTGCATTTTCTATTACATGATGATTAGTAAGAATATATCCATTTTTTGAATCTTTCTTATATACAAATCCAGTTCCACTTCCTATATTTTGATTATTCCTATAAGATTCTATAGTAACAACTGAGTCATAAACACTTTCTATTGAATCTTCAATAGCTGTTTCACTTAATTTTGTTTGATTTATTGTTTTCTTTTCTGTTATAACTTTTGATTGTACTGGGAAATAAATTAAATATATGATAACTGCAACTATACTACTAACTATTGTAAAAACATACGCTAAAAAATATTTTAATAATTTTTTTCTATTTTTCATTAAAATCATCTCCTAATTAATTTTTAAAATATCTTTATAATTTTTTGGAAAGCCCATTAAATCATATAATTTTTCTATTGGTATTGAATTTACTTTATTATCAAATTTATTAAATTCTTTTTCTATTTCTTGAAGCATTTCTTCAAATTTATCTTCTTTTAGCATTTGTTTTAATATAATAATTAATGCAAATATATCATTTTTACCATATATATATTCTCCGTTTTTTTCTTCTATTTTAAGCATTACATGAAATCTATTATTTGGAATTTCTCTTTGACTTCTATGATCAAAAACTATATCTTCATGTGCACATAAATTTCTATAATTCGATAGTAATGCTAAATATATTTCTAAACTTTCTACATCTAGATTATAATATTCAGCAATTGCTAATTGATCTTCTGGTTTTAGTATTCCATATAATTCATTTATTAAACCAAAAGATAATACTTTTACTAAAATCCAAAGAGGTACATATCCATAATTATTTATATAGTGATATGTCGCAGTATGTTTATTTCCATTTACTCTTATTTGTCTTTTCATTTTATTTATTACATCATTTACTCTTCTTTGTTCTTTATTATCAGATGTAAAATTCGAGCTTTTTAAGTAATCTTTTTCTCTATAACCATATTTTTTAGATAACTGATAACTTATTATACTTTTAACATTATTTTCAATAACTAATAAATTTTTAAATAATATATTTCTTAAATTTCTATCAAATAAAAACATTGCATGTAGTTCATTAAACGTTGCATTTTCTACAAATCTTTTATCTTTATTTGATTTCATAAATATATGTCTATAACCATTTAAAAAGAAATAATTTTCCATAAGCAAGATATCTTTTGCTGATTTATCATCTTCTATTTTAAGTCCTTTAGATCTAAATATATCTAATTGCTCTTCTAGTGTCTTAAATTCCTTTTTATTCATTGTACCACCTATAATAATTATACCATAAAAAAATAAGACATTAAAGTCTCATTTTGTAATATTACTCATTTCTTAATTTTTCTGCTAAATCTTTTATTTTTCTAAGTCTATGGTTTAAACAAGACTTTGTCATTTTAGAATTTGTCTCAATAGATATTATTTCACTAAGTTCTATAAGTGAACTTTCTGGATACTTAATTCTATAGTCAGCCACTTCTTTTATTTTACTATCTAATAAATCGTATGCGTCCTTTTCCTTAATTAAATTTATATCTTCAATTTGTTTTTTTGCTGATTTCATACTTTTTTCTATATTTGCTTGTTCACAATTATTTAGTCTATTAGTCATATTAACTTTTTCTCTATATATTCTAACATCTTCATAATACATAACTCCCTCATAAGCTTTTAACATTTTTAATAAATCGCTTATTTTTTCTGATTCTTTTATGTATACCATATGACCTTTTTTTCTTCTAAGAACTTTTGCATTTAGATTATAAGAATTTAATAAATCACATAGGAAGTTAGCTAATTTTATTTCTTGTATTAAAAATTCTAAATGGTATCTAGATGTCTTTGGATCATTTACACTTCCACTTATCATAAAACATCCTCTTATGAATGCTTGTTTTAATTCATCATCTGATACTATAAATTCTTTTGGTACAGGAGATAAATCTAATCCTTGATCATTAAGAAGACCTAAATCCTTTATTATTTTTAGAACATCTTTTCTTATTTCTATAATATATATTTCATTCTTTTTAAAGTTATAATTTTTCTTAATTGTTATACTTGCAGTTACATCGTATAATTCTTTAACAACTCTAAATATTCTATTTGCTACATTTATATTTTCAGTTTGTATTCTTATACAATATAATTTTATATCTGCAGTTGTTCTAAATATACCTGATAATTCTGATATGTATTCTACTTTTGAACATTCTAGTTTAGTTATTTCTTCTTTTATTTTTCCTGAAAAAGTCATATTTACCTCCTACTTATTTAATGATTTTATTATATTTACTGCTGCGACTGCACCCTCACTTGCTGCTGTTATTATTTGATATAAATCTTTTTTTATAATATCACCTGATGCATATATACCATCTATATTAGTTTGCATATCATTTGATACTAATATGTATCCATTATCTCCTTTAATATTTAGATTTTTAATAAACTCTGTATTTGGTGTATATCCATTAAGAATAAATAAACCATCATTTATTATTTGTTCATTATCTGATAGAGTTATTGAATATAATTTGTCATCTTTTTCTTGTATTGAAACTATCTTTTTATTATTGATTATGTAAACATTTTCTTTATTAATATTTATTTCTTCATTTGAATAATTTATATAATAAACTTTACTTGCTATATTACTTAAATATATAGTTTCTTCTATTGAACTACTACTATTACCTACAACTGAAACTATTTTATCTTTATATAAAGATCCATCACATTCTGCGCAATAACTAATACCTTTTCCTATTAATTTTGACTCATTTTCTATATTTAATGATTTTTCTACTCTTCCACATGCAATTAATAAAGTTTTTGATTGATACTCACCCTTATTTGTTTTAACTATTATAATATCATTTTCCTTTTTTACATCTATTACTTTTTCTATTAAAATATCAATATTCAAATCTATCAATTGCTTATACATATCATATGAAATTTGTGATGGTTCTATATTATTAAAACCTAAATAATTATTGATTTTCTTTGCTTTTAATATTTTTCCTCCTGGAACTTCTTTTTCAAATATTACTACTTTTTTATTTGCATTTTTTAGATATATTGCTGCACTCATTCCAGAAGGACCTGAACCAATTATTATTGTATCATACATATTATCCCTCCTTTATATATTTTTCTCTTTTACTTGATGTAATAATTAATACTATACCTATTATTATACTAATTAAAGAGACAATTTGTGCAGCCTTTAAACTAAATAACATTAAACTGTCTGTTCTTAATGCTTCTATAAAAAATCTTAATATTCCATACCACACAAAATATATTCCACTTAATACTCCTAATTTTATTTTCTTATTTTTTCTTATTATTAATATGATTATTACTCCAATAATGCATCCAATACTTTCAAAAAAGAAAGTAGGATAATGATATACTCCATTTATTTTCATTCCATTTATTACAAAATTTGGAATATGCATATTTTTTAGAGTTTTATATGTTGTTTTTATTCCGTATGCTTCTTTGTTAAAAAAGTTACCCCATCTACCCAATGCTTGAGCAATTAATAACGCAGGTGCCATAATATCTGTAATTCTTAAAAACTTAATATTCTTTTTCTTACAATAATAATATATAAATATTGCACCAAATATTATTCCACCATGTATGGCAAGTCCTCCATTCCAAACAGCAATTATTTGCGATGGATTTGACATATAATAATTTAAGTTAAAGATTACATAGTATAATCTTGCTCCTACAAGTCCTATAATTATTGAATAAAATACTAAATCTGTTATAAATTCCTTATCTATATTATGTTTCTTTGCTTCTTTTAATATCAGTACATAAGCGACTAATACTCCACATAATATACATAAAGAATACCAATATATATCAAAACCCATAATACTAAATGCTATTCTATTCATTACTTACACCTACTCATTATTGGACTTATGATTAGTTGTTCAATAATAAAATTCATTATACTAATACAAGTAGCAATTAATACTCCACTAAATATTCCATTTATTTGGAAATGAGACTTTAATATTATATCTACTATTTTTAATATAAATAAGTTTATAAATGGATAAAATAATCCAAATGTTAAACCAGTTATGGGTAATGTAAGTTTAAATACAATTGGTTTTACTGTTTTATTTAAAAAACTTATTATAATAACTGCTAGAAAACCATACCAAATATTATCTAAATCAAATGAATTAAATAATAAATCTACTATTAATAAAACTAATGTATAAGATACTAGATATAGCACCCATTCTAAAATTTTATTAAATTCATCATTATTTTTCATATAATCATATCCTTTTCTATTAAATAATTATAACATTAATAGTAAAAAATAAAAAGACATTTTTATAAAACATCTTTTAAAAATTGTCCTGTATAACTCTTGGATTCTTGTACAATCTTTTCTGGTGTTCCACTAAATATAACTTCTCCTCCACCATCTCCTCCTTCAGGACCTAAATCTACTATATAATCTGCTTGTTTAATAACATCTAAATTATGTTCAATTATTATTACTGTATCACCATTATCAACTATCCTATTTAATATAGTAAGTAATTTATTTATATCATAAGTATGAAGTCCTGTTGTTGGTTCATCTAATATAAATAAACTTTTACCTGTAGGTTTCTTTTGTAATTCTTTAGCTAATTTTACTCTTGATGCTTCTCCACCTGATAAAGTTGGTGCACTTTGACCTAATTTCATATATCCAAGACCTACATCTAATAATACTTGTAATTTTGATTTTATTTTTGGAATATTTTCAAAGAATACATATGCATCTTCAATTGTCATATTAAGAACATCATCTATATTCTTTCCTTTATATTTTATTTGAAGAGTTTCACTATTATACCTTGTTCCATGACAAATTTCACAAGGTACATATACATCAGGTAAAAAATGCATCTCAATTCTTTTTACTCCATCACCATAACATGCTTCGCATCTTCCACCTTTTACATTAAATGAAAATCTGCCTTTATCATAACCTCTTATTTTAGATTCTTTAGTACTTGCAAAAACTTCTCTAATATCATCAAATACTCCAGTATATGTTGCTGGATTACTTCTTGGAGTTTTTCCAATTGGTTCTTGTGATATATTTACTACTTTATCTAAATATTCAATTCCTTTTATGCTTTTATGCTTACCTGGTTTTTCTTTTGTTTTATATAATGAATTTCGTAATACTTTATACAAAATTTGATTTACAAGTGTTGATTTACCACTACCAGATACTCCTGTTACACATATGAATTTTCCTAATGGAAATTTTACATTTATATCTTTAAGGTTATTTTCTTTAGCTCCTTTTATTTCTAGATATAGTCCATTTCCTTTTCTTCTCTTTTTTGGTACTAAAATTTTTTCTTTACCTGATAGATATCTACCCGTTATACTTTTATCATTTTTCATTACTTCTTTTGGTGTTCCTTTAGCAACTACATATCCGCCATTTACACCTTGCATTGGTCCTATATCAACTAAGTAATCTGCTTGAAGCATAGTATCATGATCATGTTCTACTACTATAAGTGTATTACCTAAGTCTCTCATTTCTAGCATTGAATTAATTAATTTTTGATTATCTCTTTGATGAAGTCCTATTGATGGTTCATCAAGTACATAAAGGATACCTGTTAATCTTGATCCTATTTGAGTTGCTAATCTTATTCTTTGACTTTCACCACCAGATAAAGTTGCAGCACTTCTATTTAGTGTTAAATATTCAAGTCCAACATTTTTTAAAAATAATACTCTATCTTTTATATCTTTTAAAACAATTTCTGATATTTTAAGTTGTTCTTTTGTTAATTTTAAATTATTTATAAAGTCATATAATTTTTTAATACTAAGATTACATACATCATAGATATTTTTCTTATTTATAAATATATTTAATACACTTTCATTTAATCTTGCACCATGACAATGTATACATTCTTGTTCTACCATATACCCCTCTAACCATGTGCGAATAAATGAACTATTTGTTTCTCTATATCTTCTTTCAAAGTTACCAATTATACCCTCATATGCCTCTACTTTATCATATAAATTACCACTTTTAGATGAGAATTTAAAATGAATAGGTTCATTACTACCATATAATACTATATCTAAATCTTTTCTTTTTAGTTTTTCCACAGGTTTATTCATATCTATTTTATATTTTTTACAAACTATTTCTAATTTTTGAATATATATATTTGTATCTTCCATATTTTTAAGAGGTAATATTGCATTTTCATTTAATGATTTTGTTTTATCTGGTATTAGTAAATCTTCATCTATTTTAAGTTTGAATCCTAATCCTTTACAGTGTGGACAAGCTCCATATGGGGCATTAAATGAAAATATTCTTGGTTCTAACTCTTTTAAAGAATAATTACAGTGTGGACAAGCAAATGTTTCACTAAGTATTATTTCTTCTCCTCCTATAACATCTATTACTACTTTTCCCTTTGATAATTTTGAAGCTGTTTCTAATGATTCATATAATCTACTTCTAATATCTTCTTTTATTATTAATCTATCTATTACAACATCTATACTATCTTTTTTATTTTTTTCTAGTTCTATTTCTTCACTTAAATCATATATTTCACCATTTACTCTTACTCTTGAATAGCCTTCTTTTCTAAGACTATCAAATATATCTTGATGTGTTCCTTTTTCTCCATCTACTATTGGACTTAATACCATTATTTTAGTTCCTACTTCAAGTTCTAAAACTTTGTTTGTCATTTCTTCTATTGACTGACTTGTTATTGGAATATGATGATTTGGACAATATGGTACCCCTATTCTTGAAAATAATAGTCTTAAATAATCGTAAATTTCTGTTACTGTTCCAACAGTTGATCTTGGATTTCTATTTGTAGTTTTTTGATCAATACTTATTGCTGGACTTAATCCTTCTATTAAATCAACATCTGGTTTTTCACTTCCACCTAAAAATTGTCTTGCATAACTACTTAAACTCTCTACATATCTTCTTTGTCCTTCAGCATAAATTGTATCGAAAGCTAATGAGGATTTTCCACTTCCTGATACCCCTGTCATTACAATTAATTTATTTTTTGGCAAATCTATATCTATATTTTTTAAATTATTCTCCCTTGCGCCCCTTATTATTATCTTATCCATGCTAACACTTCCTCGGTCATTTATTATACCAAATTTATTAAAAAATATATAGCGAACATTTTAAATTTTTGAATATATTATCACTAGATAGGGGTTTAATTATGAAAATATTATTATTTATTACAACTATTGATAATCTTTTAAATATTGAAAAAGATAATGATTACGAAAAATTGATTAATAATCTAGAAAAATTAAAAGAAATTAATAATTATGATGCTGTATATATAAGTATTTGTGATTACACACAAAATAGCATCTTGTTATTTTCTTGTATAAGAAAAATTTTAGAAAAAATTAGCAATAAAGATATATATTTTGGTAGACAGTTTTTAAATGATGTTTATTATAATGATATCAAAAGTGGTGCATTATTATATGAAAATGGTAAATTAGATAAAATAAATGAAATAATAAAATATATTAAAGATCTAAGTAAAGATGCAAGTGAGATTGAAATAATAACAATTGATAATGATATAAATATAAATGAATATAAAAATAAAATTAATAGTATAGGTAATTATGCTTTTTCACTACTAAATAGTGGAGATGAAAATATTTTTTTAGAGAATTTATATAAAATTAAAAAACTTCAGTTAACTAAAAACTGAAGTTTTATTCCATTTTCATTTCAAACAATATATCTCTAAGTTCTGTTGCTCTTTCAAAATCTAATTCTTTTGCCGCCTCCATCATTTCTTTTTCTATTTTTTCCATTATTTTCTTTTTATCTTTCTTATTATATGCTTTAGATATATCTTCATTTTTTACATCATCATTATTTTTAATTAAATCTTGTATTTCTTTTTTTATTGTTGTTGGAGTAATATTATGTTCTTTATTATATTCTTCTTGAATAGTTCTTCTTCTTTCTGTTTCTTTAATTGATTTATACATTGCATCACTTATTTCATCAGCATACATTATAACATGCCCATTAGAATTACGAGCTGCTCTTCCAATTGTCTGAATTAAACTTCTTTCACTTCTTAAGAAACCTTGTTTATCTGCATCTAATATTGCTATAAGTGATACTTCTGGTATATCTATACCTTCTCTAAGTAAATTTACCCCTACAACTACATCATATTTACCAAGTCTTAGGTCACGAACTATTTCCATTCTTTCTAATGTTTTAATTTCATTATGTAAGAATGCAACTTTTATATCAGCATTTTTTAAATAATTTGTTAATTCTTCACTCATTCTAATTGTTAATGTTGTAACTAATGTTCTTTCATTTTTCTTAATTCTTTCTTGAATTTGTTCTATAAGATCATCTATTTGATTTTCAGATGGTTTAACTTCTACTATTGGATCAAGTAAACCAGTTGGTCTTATTATTTGTTCAACTTTTTGTCCATTTGTTTTTTCTAACTCATAATCTCCTGGTGTTGCCGATACATATATAACTTGATTTATTTTATTTTCAAATTCTTCAAATTTAAGTGGTCTATTATCAAGAGCGCTTGGTAATCTAAATCCATATTCTACTAATATTGATTTTCTTGCTCTATCACCATTAAACATTGCTCGAACTTGTGGAAGAGTTACATGAGATTCATCGATAACTAAAAGAAAATTTTCTGGAAAGAAATCTATAAGCGTTGTTGGTGTTTCTCCTGCTTTTTTAAACGCTAAATGTCTACTATAATTTTCAATACCCTTACAAAAACCTGTTTCTTCCATCATCTCTAGATCATAATTTGTTCTTTGTTCTAGTCTTTGAAATTCAAGTAATTTATTATTTGCTTTAAAGTATGCAAGTCTTTCTTTTAATTCTTCTCTAATATTTTTTATTGCAAGTTTTAATTTTTCTTCACTTGTTACAAAATGTGACGCAGCAAATATTGTAATTGTTTGTTTTTGATTTATTACCGCTCCTGTTGTTGTATCAAACTCAATTAATTTTTCAACTTCATCACCAAATAAATCTATTCTATATGCAGTACTTCTTGAATAAGCAGGAACAACTTCAATTGTATCTCCCTTTGTTCTAAATGTACCACGCACTAAATCCATATTATTTCTTTCATATAACATTTCAACTAATTTTTCTAGTATTTCATCTCTATCTATAGTATCACCAACTTTTAGTGATAATACTTTATTTTCATATTCTTCCTTTTCTCCAAGACCATATATACAAGATACAGAAGCAACTACAATTACATCATCTCTTGATATTAAAGCAGATGTTGCACTATGTCTAAGTTCATCAATTTCATCATTAATAGATGCATCTTTTTCTATAAATGTATCACTAGAGGGTACATATGCTTCTGGTTGATAATAATCATAATAAGAAACAAAATATTCAACTCTATTTTCTGGAAATAATTCTTTGAACTCTGAATAGAGTTGTCCAGCAAGTGTTTTGTTATGGGCAAGTACTAATGTTGGCTTATTTACTTTTTGAATTACATTTGCAATAGTAAATGTTTTACCAGTACCAGTTGCACCAAGTAATACTTGATCTCTTTTTCCATCTTTAATACCTTTAACTAACTCTTCAATTGCCTTTGGTTGATCACCACTAGGCTTATATTTAGACGTTAACTTAAACATAATTACCTCCTTTAATACATTTATTTGCGTATTTATTTTAACATTAATTATATAATAAAACAAGGTAATATTTATTAACCTTGTATATATTATCTATAATCAATATAAGTATAATTATTTTTTATTTGTAATAACTTGTTCTATCATAGAAATATGAGTAATGAATACCATCAAATGCTGGGAAATTTATATAGTTTCTTGGATTTGTTACATCTGATGTAGACATACAACTATTTAATCCAGGACAAATATTTAAATGTAAATGTGGTCCTGTACTCTTTCCTGTAGAACCCATATATGCAATATTTGTATCTTTTGTAACTATATCTCCTTCTGATACATAGATTGATTGTAAATGTCCATATAATGATGAATAATTTTGTCCATTAACTCTATGGTGAATTATTATATATTTACCATATCCACCTCTATCAACATAATTAACAGTTACAACTTTTCCATCAGAAATTGGATAGACTTTTCCACCACTTAAGTCACGACATGCTATATCCATACCAGCATGAGTTCTATAAACCCCTGCCATTGGATCTATTCTAAGTCCAAAATTGCTAGTTATGCATCCTGCAGATAATGGTCTCCAAAACTTTGTTCCAGGTGGAAGTTGTTCTTTTGCACAAGATGAAATATCCTGATCTTCTGAACATCCTGCTTTTACATAATAATCTATTATTGTTTTTGAATTTTTTACATCTTCTTCTAATGATGCATATTCATCATATAATTTTTCTTTTTTTGAACCTAATACAACTAACTTTTCTGATAATTCTGTTTGCAAAGCTTTTAACGATTCTTCTTTTTTATGTAAATTATCTATATTTTTATTATTTTTATCTATCATTTTATTCATTTCATCAATTAGTTCATCATTATATTTTGATAACTGTTCTGTAACTGAAACTCTATATATGAAATCAGTTATACTTTTTGCTGAAAAAATATATTCTAAATATGTTGATTCACCTTTTGATAATTGAAAAAATTTCATAAGTTCTTTAGTTTGTTTATCTTTTTCTAAAATTGAAACATTTAATTTTGATATTTCATTTGTAATAGATTGTATTTCTTTTTCTGCTTGATCAAGTTCAGTATATATACTATTTACTCTTGTCTGTGCAGCATTTATTTCTGATTCTGTATATTTTATCTCATCATTTTTTGATGAATGTTGTTTTTCTAGTGCATCGTATTCTGCTCTTAATTGTCCTAATGTTTTAGCGTTGGCATTTATAGGAATTATTAACATTGATAATATAATTAAAATAAATATTTTCTTTATCTTCATAGTTATATTTTTAAATACTTTCTTACTGCACTACTACTTCCTATCATACCAACAATTATACCTATTACTACAAGTACTCCAGAAACTTCAAATACAAATGGGAATGGTTTTATTAATCTTATAAATTGTGAGAATATTTTACCACCTGTTTTATCATAAAGAGCAACATATCCATATATTGTAACTAAAATTGGAATTATTGAACCAATCAATCCTATTAATAAACCTTCTATTACAAATGGTTGTTTAATTGAAAAATTTGATGCTCCAACTAATCTTTTAATTTCTATTTCTTCTTGTCTTGAGAAAATTGTTATCTTTATGGTATTAATAATTAAGAATGCCGTTACGACTATTAATGATATAACTATAACTATTAAAATTTTCTCTATTATTTTAAATATAGATATTAATGAGTCAATCATTCCTTCTCCATATTTTACCATTTCAACTCCATCTATTTTTTTTATTTGTTCTGCTGTTTTTGATATTTTTTCTGAATCTTTTACCTTAACTAAATATGTATCATATAGTGGATTTTCAGAAGCTGACCATGATGACATTATATTATTAAATACTTCTGATTCTTGTTTCATTCTTTCTGCAATATCTGTTTTAGAATCAAATGTTATAGATTCTATATTATTCAATTTTTCAATATCAGTTTTTATTTTGGATATTTTATCCTCATCTGAACCACTTTTTATATATGTTACTATTGTAAAATCATCTCTTATTATTTTTGTAAAGTTTTCTACGTTTAATGAACCTACGATTGCTACTGCAACAAGTACTAATGTTACTGTTATACATGATATAGATGCAAAAGATAAACTAAAATTTCTAACTACATTTTTAAATCCATCTCTTATATTTCTAACTAATATTCTAAAATTTTTCATTTTTATCATATGTTCCTTTCTCAAAATCTTTCTTTAATTTACCTTTATCCAAAAGTATAACCCTTTTCTTCATTTTATTAACTACATCTCTATCATGTGTAACAACTATTACAGTAGTTCCTAAATTATTGATAACTTCTAGAACTTTCATTATTTCAAGTGAAATATCTGGATCTAAGTTACCTGTTGGTTCATCACATATTAATAATTTTGGTGCATTTACTATTGCTCTTGCAATCGCAACTCTTTGTTGTTCTCCACCTGATAATTCACTAGGATAACTTTTTACTTTTTCCTTTAAACCTACTAAATCTAATGCTTTTAATGTCTTAGCTCTTATTTCACTTTTGTCATATCCAAACATTTCAAGAACAAATGCAACATTTTCATACACAGT
Organism: uncultured Bacilli bacterium; assembly: GCA_947629025.1. Classification (GTDB taxonomy): domain Bacteria; phylum Bacillota_I; class Bacilli_A; order RF39; family UBA660; genus CAG-433. The sequence goes on from CANRCC010000001.1 coordinate 25,233, forward strand.
TAATTTTGGTAAAAGTTTAAAGTCTTGGAAAACTATTCCTAATTTTCTTCTTAATTTATAAACTTTTCCATTTTTTAGTTTTCCTACATTTACTCCACCAATAATGATTTCTCCTTGAGTTGCTTTTTCTTCTCTATATAACATTTTTATTAAAGTTGACTTCCCACTACCTGAAGCACCTATTATAAATACAAAGTCTCCTTTTTTTATTTTTAAATTCAATCCATACAGAGCAGTAACTCCAGATGGATATGTCTTTTCAACATCTGTAATTTTTATAAATTCCATTACTTCCTACCTCTTTCTTCTTATTTATTTCTATGATTATCCGCACCATATACTTGATATGAATCAGTTATATTGAAAAATGCATTAGGGTCTATCTGGAGTATACCTTCTTTTGCTCTATAATACTCTGATGTTGGTATTACTGCCATTATCATCTTTATTTTTTCATTACTAAATCCGCCATGAGCATCTAATATAGTTACACCTCTTGATAAATTTTCTAATATATATTTTTTCATTTCTTCTTCTTTTGTTGTTACTATATAAAAAGCTTTGTTATTAGAAATTCCAAGTACTACTTTATCTGTTATAATTCCAATTATATATAGTATTATTAATGCATATAACATTATTCTCCAACCATATTTATATCCACCAAATAATACGATTATTCCATTAAGTATTAATTGTGCACTACCAAATCCTATTTTTAACTTATCAACTAATATATGTACAATTGTATCTGTTCCACCTGTACTAAAACCAGTTTTACTTGTAAGACCTCCTGCTATACCAGATAATACTGCTCCGCATATTACAATTAACATAATATCATCTTTTGGAATCGGTATAGTTACGTTCTCAGTAAGTTTTACAAATAAAGGATATACTATTGAACCTACTACTGAATTTAGTGCTTTCTTTTTACCCAAAAATATAAAAGCAAGTACTAGGGCTATTAATTGAATAATTAATATTGTTATTGATGGATCTAAATATTTTTGAAATAATATTGCTATTCCTCCAGAGCCACCATAAACTAAATTTTGTCTTAAAAAGAACACATTATATGCAAGAGCTGTTAAAAATAATCCAAATATTAATTCAATATACCTTTTTAATAAATTTTTATTTTCTACAATTTTAAGTATATCAACTTGTTTTAATCTCTTTTTTAATAATCCCATATTTTTCTCCTTTATAATTTAAGATATTCTTCTATAAAATCATCTATTTCTCCATCTAATACTTTATTTACATTACTTGTTTCATAATTTGTTCTATGATCTTTTACCATTGAATATGGATGCATTACATAACTTCGTATTTGTGAACCAAAATTTATATCACTTTGATTTTTCTTTTCTTCTTCTGTTTCTTTTTTTCTTTTTTCTTCTTCTAATGCATAAAGTTTAGATTTTAATACTTTCATTGCTATCTCTTTATTTTTAAGTTGACTTCTTTCATTTTGACAAGTTACAACAATGTTTGTTGGTATATGAGTTATTCTAACCGCACTATCTGTTGTATTAACTCCTTGTCCTCCAGCACCTGTACTTCTATACACGTCTATTCTAATATCTGAATCTTTTATTTCAATATTAATATCATCTTCAATCTGTGGAGTTACCTCTACGGCTGCGAATGATGTATGTCTTCTATTTGCTGAATCAAATGGTGATAATCTAACTAATCTATGTACACCTTTTTCACATTTTAAATAGCCATAAGCATTTATACCCTTTACAAGTACAATAACTTTTTTTATACCTGCTTCTTCTCCATATAATATATCTAAAATTTCATAAGTAAATCCCTTTTTATCACACCATCTTAAATACATTCTTAATAACATTTGTGCCCAGTCACAACTTTCAGTACCACCTGCACCTGAATGAATTTCTAAAATTGCATTTTCTTTATCTGTCTTTGATGATAATTTAGTTTCAATTTCAAGACTATTTATCTGTTTTTTTAAATTTTCAATATTACTTGATATTTCACTTATTAAATCATTATCTTTTAATTCAATTACTTCTAGATATGATGTAAGAGTTTGATTTAACTTTTCTACATTTGAAATTATCTTTTTATCTTCTGAAATTTTCTTTGATAAATCAATACTTTCTTTTGTATTCCACTTATTATCTTTGTACATATCTTGCAAATTATTTTCTAAATTTGATAAATTACTTTTTTTATTATCTACATCAAAGTAACCTCCAAATATCATTTAATTTTTCTTGCAATAATAATATATCATCTTTTATATTTTTTACATCCATATTATCACCTTAATAATTATATCATAATATATTAAAAAAAGAAATGGCTTTTATTTCCATTACTATTTTAATAATTAGATTTTTTAGATATAATTTTTTTCACAATAATTATTTTTTGTAATTTTCCACTTGATTATATTTTTAAAATAATCTTTAAATATTATTTGAATTAATTTATGAAATTACTATTTTAAATGCAAATATGCTAATTGTTTTATGTCTTTTTCATTCAATTCTTTTATATCACAGTTTAATAGTTCATTATAAAATGTAGTTATCGCTTTATAATTATCGCAAGTCATTTCATCTCCTATATTTATGTCAATAAAATCGGTTGCATTTTTTACTCCATACACATCCTTAGCAACTGATAAAATAATTGTATGATTTTCTTCTTTTAAAGAAAAACTATTTCTACCTTGATAAAATTTATCAATTGTTTCAATTTTTTTACCATTCAAATCTATGCATAAACTATGAAATATTTCATACAAATTATTTTTAGTATCATCATCTGTAAAAACAAAATCAATAACAGTAAATTCATTATCTGGCTTATCTTTTCCAAAAATACTAAAAGCTCTTAATCCATAATTTGGAAAACCATTATTGTCCATAATAAATATTTTTATAAATTTTATAATATTATCTTTTTCTTTACTGATGATAAAAAAACCAGGTCCCATGTAAGAATCGTCATAAAATACATAATTTTTCATCCTAAAACCTCCCGAATTTTTATATTAATTATTAAAATCTACTAAATATTAATATAATCTATCTTTATTGTAATATTTGCCACATATCAATTATATTTATTTTTCCATAAAACTCCTCCAAAAGCAAACAAATATTAAGAAACTTTTTTTTATATTTTTTGTATTTTTAGAAACAAATTGGTGGCATTTTTATCATTTGTATACAAGTTTATTATATCACTTATAATACTTAATAGTCTATATTAAGTTTTTTTAGATTATATTAAATACTTAAAAACATCACCGGGTATATTTGGTGATGTTATGATAGAAATATTTATTTAATTATTCATTATTTAATGAAGCAACTCTTTATATGTATCACTATTTTTTACTAAATCTTTATGATTTCCTATACAATCAATTTTGCCATCTTTTAAAACAACAAGATTATCGGCAGCTTTCATTAATTCTTTATTGTGAGTAATAATTATTAAAGTATGATCTGTTTTTAAGTCATCTAATAAATTTATTATCTTATTAGTTGTACTTGGATCTAAAGAAGAAGTAACCTCATCCAATAATATAATTTCAGAAGTTGTAAGAAGTGCCCTAGCTAAAGATAATAATTGTTTTTGTCCACCACTTATATTATAAGCATCTTTTTTTAAAATTGTATTATATCCATCTGGTAATGACATTATAAAGTCATGAATTCCAGCACGTTTACAAGCATCAATTTGTCTTTTTTTATTAGAATCTATCAATGATAGATTAGCTCTAATACTCATATCAAAAATAAAAGTTTTTTGATTTACAATACTAATATTTGAATAATAAACATCTTTTGAATATTCATAAATATTTAATTTATCAATCAATATTTTTCCACTATCTACTTTATACAATCTTAAAAGAAGATTAAATATTGTAGTTTTACCGGCACCAGTTTGACCGACAATTGCGGTTATTTGATTAGGTTTAGCTACAAAAGAAATATTTTTTAATGTTGTCATTTCACCATATTTAAAAGATACATTTTTAAATTCAACTAGACCATTAATATCATCATTATTAACTGTTCCATTAAGCTTTAAATCTTTATCTTTATAATTAATTATTTCATTAATCCTATATAATGAAACAGACTCTTCTCTAATAGATACATCAAAACTCATTATATCATTAATTGAATCTTTAGCCTTATCATAATAAGAAATTAATAATAGGAATATTGAAATCTGTAAATTATCTTTAACAATAAGCAAAATTAAAATAATATATAAAACTATTTTACCAAAATCAATAATTAAACTTAATATTGTATTTCTGGTAAAATAATATTTTCTCTTTAGAAAATAACTTTCTTGCCATTTTTTTCTATATCCATCTAATTTATTATTTAATTTATCTCCAATCCCAAAGCTTTTAATATCTTTAAGACCTATTAAAATCTGTTGTAATATACCTGTTAATTTATCAGCATAATGGATTTGTTTTTTTAAGTAATATGTATTTTTAGCATTACATTTATTAGCAAAATTATAATATATTATATCTATTATAATTACATATATAGCAACAAAAATACTTTGTTTTGCAAAAACAAAATATATAACAAATAATCTTATAAATTCAATAGCTAACTCTATTATAAATGAAGGAATTTCAGCAATATTAATAATATCTGTATTTGATGAATTTATAATTTTTCCTGTAGATATCTTTTTAGAATATTCTTCATCATAATTATATATACTATTTACCAAAGTATTATGAACATCCACATAGGTTTCTTTAAAAAAGTTAGCGTAACACCAATTGGTACAATATGATCCTACTTTATTAAATAAATACGTTATTCCTAACATAACAACATAAAAAAGAGACATATAATAAAGTTTATTAGTAAGCTCCTCTACTATTAATGATATAAAAAGTGGTACTAACAAACTTATTAATACATTAATTAAATCAATAATTATAAACGTTATTAAATGCTTGTTTTTAAATTTTACTAAAGAAAAATAATCTTTTGTAATTTTAATATTTCTTGTAAACATATACTTCACCAATATAAGTATAGAATATCATCAAATATATTTCTTTACATTTTAAATATTAAAATTGTTAAAATTATTTTATAGGTAAATATATATAACAACAATCATTTTTATATAACTCTATTTTAAAATTACCTTTTACATTATAATTAGTAGAAGGAATCCATTGTTCATTTATTCTTTCTTCTAAATCTACTATATCTTTTTGATTTTGTGATATTAACTTAAATATTACATATTCATTTTTCTCTATTACGTATTTTTCTAAATTTTTATAATCTTTTTCTGAACCTAGGTAATAATGATATACTTCATTATTTGTAGAAAATATTCCGTACATTCCAACTTCCTTAAATTTTTCATAATGGCCATTTGTCTTGACTCTTTTATATAATTGTCTTATTTTATATAATAAATCCGAATGACTTTTTGCAGTAATATGATAACAATATAAAGATATGGAATTTAATTTTTTTATTTCATAATCAAAATTATATTCATTTTTCTCATAATCAAAGTTTACTATGGGTATTATTTTATATTTTCCTAAACCTTTTCTACATTCAATTGGTGTTATATTAAATTGTTGTTTAAATGCTCTATTGAAAGAAGAGGCAGAATTATATTGATATTTAAAAGCAATATCAATTATTTTTAAATTAGTGTTTCTTATTTCTTCAAATGCCTTACTCAATCTTCTTTTCTTTATATATTCATGAATTGTCATATTTGTTAAAAACATAAAGATTCTCTCAAGAATAAATATATTAGTATTAGTTATTTTACTCAGTTCATTATAATCAATCTCATTATCAAGATTTATCTCAATATATTTAATCATTTTATTTAAATTATCAAAATTCATTAAGCAAAACCTCCTACATTATTTCTTACCATTGCACAAGTTCCTTATAATACACATATTATTTATAGTTTTATTGGTACTAAATGAAAACAAACTACAAACATTATTACCATTTGCTTACATTTTGTTATAAATTAAATTAATTATAATGTAAGATTATAATTTTTTCAAATACCTATGCCTTGCAAACCCTTATAAAGTATACTACTTTCCACAGCAATTTTTATATTTTTTGCCACTGCCACAAGTTGAACATATTCCAATATTTATAGTATTTATATTTATAGTATTTATATTTATAGTATTTATCATATTATTGTTACTTCTTGAAAATATAGTCAATGGAACTGCAATACATATAATATTACGAGTATTATCCATATTATCAATATTTCCTAAATGAGGAATTTACAACATTCGTTTACTATAAAAAATTAATAACAATTATTTCCCTTTTCTAGTTTTTATTAAACTATAATCATTCTTATCAACTTTGCTAGTAGATATATTAATAAAACCAACTTGCTCTAAAATACTTATTTCATTTTCAACAGTTAATGGTGTATCAATATGTTTGTAGTTATCTACATTATTTTCTAGTTCATAAATACTGTAATCTTGTTCTTCTTGGCTTAAGCTTATTTTATCACAATTTAAAAATAATCCACCACTTTTTAAACAATCAAATATTTTTTTATATAAAATTCTTTTTTCTTCTGGCTTAAAGTGATGTAATGCTGATTTAGAAATTACTGCGTCATAATTATTACCAAAATCTATTTCAAAAAAATCTCCACAAATCGTTGTCACACGGTTTGCAAAATCTCTTTTAGATAATTCCTTTAACATATTTTCTGAAATATCTATGACTGTTACAGATGCATTAGGATATAATTCAAACAAATGGATTAATTCTAAACCTGTTCCTGCTCCTAAGTCTAAAATTTTAGTAGTATCTTTATCTAAACAATCAGCTAGTATTTTTTTAGTTTCCATATAAGTTTCATGTACTTAATCATAAGAATCTATTTTTTCATTAAAGAAGGTTCTTTGTTTTTGATTTCTTTCATATAAATTCATAACTTTATCTCACTCCATTTTACTATTTTTCTTTAAATTTTTCTAATTTCAAAAAAATGAGGAAATATTTCAATTTTTATATTTTTCCCTGAGCCACGTACTCATGCATTTTTGGTATATATAGTATTTATGTTACTATTATTACCTATGAATATCTATTATTTTAGAAACAAAATGAAAACAATGTTTTCATTCGTTTACTAATTTGATTTTATCATCTAATTATATTTTTATCAATATTTGCATTATGTTTTTTTATTTATTCTTATAGCTCATTTATAATTATAGAGTTTTTATAGATTTTAGAATGTCTATTATTAAATTCATTACTAAATGACTCAAATAAATTGGATAATAATATTTCTAATTTATTGTACTTTTCATATTGTGTTGTATCGCATTCTTGTTTATAACCAATTAAACTTTGGATAGCATCATCTAATAAGGCACATAATAAATTCAATTCTGTTTCACTCAATTTATCCCTTTTCTCAGAAAGTTCACTTATATTATAATTATATGGTTTAATAAAAACTTCATAATTGCTATATGCTTCTTTAGTTTTTTCATAATGTACTTTGTTCATAATATCCATCATTCTTTCAATATTATAATTTTCTATATATTCAAATACATTATAAAATTCTTCTAGTTCTATAACGTCAAATTTATTAAATAAAATTTCTAATTCATCATCTGTAATTATATCATTTAGATTGTTTAATTCATTTAGACGAATATCAAATTCTTTTAGTGCTTCCTCTATATTAGGCACTATTCTTAATTCTAATGGGTTATTATCATTTTTTATATTTATTATTGCATCTTCCATTATTTTCTTGAAAAAAATTAATTCATATGGTGTTAATAATATATGATCAAATGTTGTTGAAATATCAAAATTATTAATTATTGTTATATAATCATATTCATTCATTCCTTCATATTCAGAACTATATTTAGCCCATTTCTCTTTTTGTACTTCTCTAAGTAAACTTTTTTGTGATTCTAAATTATATTTTTTTACATGTGTAAATAATATATCTATTGAATCCAAATCATTCATATCACAAACATCTAATATCTCTTTTAAACTATCTATTCCCATATCAACCTCCTCTTCAATTAATGTACCATTTACATTTTTACATATTCTTTTAGCATTTTTTTTAATTTTATGTTCTATTTCTTCACCTAAATCTAATCCTAATATTTCGGCTATTTCCATTAAGTATATAGCTACATTTGCAAGTTCTTCTCCTAAATCTTCTTTTTTCTTTAACCATGCCCTATATGCTTCGCATAATTTCTCATAAGCTAAACAAAATTCCATATTTAAATCTGTTACATTAAATCCATGATTTACTTTATTTTGATATACATCTTTTTGTAATTGTTTAAAATTCATAATATTTTTCCTCCTTCTTTTTTATTATAATAAAAAATTGCTATAACATGTAGCGATAATTAGTCATAGATGATATTCCTATGTGGAATATCATTTTATTTTTATATTTAATTGTTCTTCAATAAATCTTAATGGAACTTTTGTCAAAAACTTTCTATTATATATGAGTGCCACTTCTTCATGATGTAATTTTGTTTTAATATTAATACATTTATATGTATCATCACCTTTTATTATGTCTTCAATTATATAACCAACACCCAAATTATTTTTAACAGCAGTCATTATTCCTTCACTGGTATGAATATTAATTGCTCTTTTAATTTTTACATCTTTTTTGATTAATATTTCATCTAAGAATCTTCTATTATTAGAACCAGGTACTGGTAATACTAGAGGAACATTTTCTAAATCTTTTATGTCTTTTATATGTTTATATTTTTCATATTTATCTTTTCTACAGAAAAATTTATACTCTATTGGATATAATTTAATCAATTCTAAATCTTTATCAAGGTTCTCAAATATTGGTGAAGAATATATAATAAAATCTATTTTATGATTATTTAATAAATTTAATAGATATTCTCTTGATCCATTCATTAATGTTATTTCTATATTTGGATATTGTTTATAGAATTTTTCTATTTTATCAAAAAAGAAAAAAGATGAAATATAAGATGGTAATCCAATATTTAATTTACCTCTATTTAAACTATCTGTTTCCATTAATAATCTTTCTGCTGTCATTATATTACCATATGATTGTTCTACATAATAAAGTAATTCTTTGCCATTTTCAGTAAGTTCTACCCCATGGGAGTTTCTATAAAATAATTGTGTACCTAATTGTTCTTCTAATTTTTTAATTGATTTTGATATAGATGATTGAGTAGTATAAGTAAACTCCGCTGCTTTAGAAAAACTTCCATATTGTGCAACATCATAAAATACTTTATATAAATTCAAATTAATATTATTAAACATAAAATCACCTAGATAAATTATATCATATTTTTATAAATATAATTGATACTAATACTATATAATAGATAATAATTAAAAAAGTTCTAATTAAAGAACCTTCTATTTTTAAACATAGTCAAGAAAAATAACATAAAATTCTCTATTTTTATCCTAGAAAATTATTTTTATTTTTCCTACATAAAAAAGTAGGTATTTCTACCCACTTAGTTTGTAATATCATAATCTTACAATGTATTACTTATCAATAATTTTACCATTTTTAATATTAACTAATTCAACACAATAAACACCTTTAACTTGTGTCCCATTTTTTAAATTACTTAAATAACTTTTATGAATGTGTCCGTGAATGCTTATAGGGACTCTATTTTTGTATAAAAAATACGTTATTCCTTTCAATCCATCATGAACTGGATCTTTATAATCATATGTAAATGGTTTATCATGAGATAATAAGATATCAACTTTTGGCATTTTATTTAAAAAATCAATACTCGTTTCATGAGTAAATGATGGGAACTTTTCATTCTTATATTTAAAACTACCTTGGATTGCACCAATTCTTACCCCATTAATATTAATAACTTTTCCATTTATATCATTTAAACGTTGTTCACTTAAAAGACTAAATCTATCATGATTACCTAATATTGCAACTATTTTATTTTTAGGTATATATTTAAATATTACTTTATAATCATAATCATGAATATCACCCAAAATACAACACAAATCGTAATCAACATTTTTTAATTTTTTATACATATTCTCATTCAAAGATAAATCACCATGTGTATCTGATATTACTAACAACTTTATATCCTTATCAAATAAAGTAGTTCCTTTATTTTCTAATGAACTTTCGTAATCAGGATTTTCAATTTTATCTTTTTTAAACCACTTTTTAAAAAACATATCATCACATCCTAATACAAATTATATCATATATTTAATATATTTAGATTAATCTCAGCAAAGATTTTAATGAGTAATGCACTTTAAAACAATTTAAAAAACTTATCTAATCGTTATTTTTTATCAAAAAACACCTAAAAATCGGAACAAGAAAAAACTCGCTTCCCCTTATTTTATGGGGCTTTACGAGTTTATTTACCACAACAGTTCTTATACTTGCGTCCACTTCCACATGGGCACTTTTCATTTCTACCTATTTTTTTAACTTTTCTAGGAGTACTACTACTATCCTTTGAATCATTTGTTCTTGCTGGTTTTGCAACTTCTTTTCTTTCTAGGTTTTGTCTAATCTCAGCTTTAAGTAAATATATTGTTGTTTCTTTATTTATTCTTTCTATCATTTCATCAAATAATTGGAAGCCTTCATTTGTGTATGCAACTAATGGATTTGTTTGTGCATAACTTCTTAAATTTATACCTTCTTTTAAATGATCCATTGTATTTATATGTTCCATCCAATGTGTATCTATTACTCTTAATGCAATTACTTTTTCAAAATCATTTACTATCTCTTCTGGTAATTCTTTTATTTTATTTTCATATTCACTAATTATTTTTTCTTCTAATACTTTTATTGCATCCTCTTTAGATTTATTAATTATTTCTGACACTTTAATATTAGAATTTTTAAGTAAATTTTCATTAACATATTCACATATTTCAGAGCAATCAAATTCTAATAATTCAGGTTGTTCAACTAAATGTGATGAAACTAACTCATATATATGATTTTTAATTAAATTAATTATTGATTCATGTATTGAGTCTCTATCTAATATTTCATTTCTTCTTTGATACATAATTTCTCTTTGTTTTCCCATTACGTCATCATATTGAAGTAAATTTTTTCTTATATCAAAGTTATTTCCTTCTACTTTTTTCTGAGCTGATTCAACATTTTTTGTCATAGTTTTACTTCTAAAGTTAATAGTTGTTCCTAATCCTGCGGTTTCTAATATATTTTTAAATCTATCAGTACCAAATCTAACCATCAAATCATCTTCAAAACTTACATAAAATTGTGTGTATCCTGGATCACCTTGACGACCTGAACGTCCTCTTAACTGATTATCTATACGTCTTGATTCGTGTCTTTCTGTACCAATTACACATAAACCACCTAGTTCTTTAACACCTTCTCCAAGTTTAATATCTGTTCCACGACCAGCCATATTTGTCGCAATTGTTACAGAACCCATTTGTCCTGCTTTTGCTATTATCTCTGCTTCTCTTGCATGATTTTTAGCATTTAATACCTCATGTTTAATTCTTTCTTTTTTTAATAAATCACTGATTATCTCACTTGTTTTTATTGATATTGTACCAACTAATATCGGTTGTCCTGTTGCATGTCTTTCTTTAATTTCTTTTACAATAGCGGCATATTTATCTTTCTTAGTTGCATATAATAAATCTGCCATATCTATTCTTATTACTGGTTTATTTGTTGGTATTTGAATTACATACATATTATATATATTTCTAAATTCTTCTTCTTCTGTCTTAGCAGTACCTGTCATACCAGAAAGTTTTTTATACATTCTAAACAAATTTTGGAATGTTATAGTTGCAAGTGTTTTTGTTTCTTCTTGAATTTTTACACCTTCTTTTGCTTCTATTGCTTGATGTAATCCTTCAGAAAATGCCCTACCGTGCATTAAACGTCCTGTGAATTGATCTACTATTACAACTTCTCCATTTTGCACAACATAGTCTACTTCATTTTTCATTGTGTAATTTGCTCTTAAAGCTTGGTTAACATGGTGAACTAAAGCAGAATATTTTATATCATACATATTATCTATTCCATAAAAAGATTCACATTTCTTACTACCTTCATCTGTTAAACTTATACTATTTGTTTTTTCATCTATAGTATAATCTTCATTTTCTTTAAGCCTAGAAACAAACCTTTGTGCATCTTGATACTGATTTGTAGAATGCATTGCACCACCAGATATTATAAGAGGTGTTCTTGCTTCATCAATTAATACTGAGTCAACCTCATCTACAATTGCAAAGTTAAGAGGTCTTTGCACTCTATCTTCTTTTTTGATAACCATATTATCTCTTAGATAATCAAAACCTATTTCATTATTAGTTGAATATAATATATCACAATTATATTGTTCTCTTTTTTCTGATGGAGATAAATCTCTAGAATTTATACCTACTGTTAATCCTAAAAATTTAAAAATTTGTCCCATCCAATTAGCATCACGAGATGCTAGATATTCATTAACAGTTACAATATGAACGCCTTCTCCTTTTAATGCATTTAAATATGCTGGCATAACAGATGTTAAAGTTTTACCTTCACCTGTCTTCATTTCTGCTATATTACCATAATGAATAGCTAAAGCACCTAGTAACTGTGTATAATAAGGTTTTTCATTTATTACTCTTTTTGATGCTTCTCTTACAGTTGCGAAAGCATCAACTATGATATCATCAAATGTTTTTCCATCTTCTAAATCTTTTTTAAATTTAGTTGTTTTATCTTTTAACTGTTTATCAGTTAATTTTTCATATTCATCACTTTTTGCTTCTATCTTATCAGCTATTGACATAAATTTTTTTAATTCTTTATATTCAAAGTCAAATAAACTTTTTAAAATGCCCATATCATCATCTCCTTTGATAATTATATCAAATTTATTTATTAAGCACAATAAAAGTACTTATAATAAGTACTTAAATTTTATTTGCATTCCTATAATTTTTAACTATTATATATATCAAAATTGATATACATATTGCAAGAACCGTAGCAGTAACTAAAATACTATAAAAAGATTGCTTTGATTTTGGTTCAAATTGCATTAATATTTTCTTATTTGTCATATCATTTGTTATATTCCATGTATAAATATTTTTACTAGATGAATCTGAATTATTTGTAATTACTTTATATGGATTTTTTATATTTATCTGTAAATGATCTATATCTAATGTATTTCCAATATTTAAATTATTTTGATTTAATTTTAAATCTTGATCTATATATATGTCTACATAATTATCCAATTTAGAATATTTTATTTCATCTACTAATTGATGATATATTTTACTATTTAAAATGTAATCATCTATTGAACTAAATTCTTCTTTGTATTCTATTTCTACTTTTTCTCCTTTTATAGATACATGATATTTTTCTAAAGGAATTTTACTAGTATTAAAAATTTCCATTGTTTTTTTATATGTATCTTCTTTATTTTCTATTTCTAAATTTAATTCTTCTTTTATAGATAAATCTTTGTTTACTGTAATATTATAATCTCCAGAACATCCACTTAATAAAATTATACAAAATAAACAAAGTAATAATTTTAACTTTTTCATATATTAAAGCCCCTTTACTAAATAGTAATGAAGTGTTTGTGAATTTATATCTTCTAAACTCCATTCTGTATTTGTTCTATTTGCATTTAAAACCTTACCATATGACATTGATGATGATGAACATGCATATGGGCTACTGCTATCATCTGGATCTGCAATAATTAATTTACCTTCTAGTGTTATATTATATATTGTTATAAAATTACTACCACAAGTCAAATTTGAATTACCATTAGATTGGATTTGTGCAATTACAATACCACCATTTCTTATAGAATTAACTACCATATCACCTGAAATCTCACTTATATCTAAACCACTATATCTATTAGTTACTACAGAAAAAACATCTCCAATATTTACATTCTCACTACAATCAAAAATTTCTTCATTATATAAATCTAAAATATCAATAGGTGTAATATTAATATCTAAAATTGTTGAAACCGCCATAGATGTTGATACTATTGTTGAACCATATACATTAAAATATTTATTTTCTCCACACTCTAATTTTTTCTTTTTTAAAAATATATCATTTTGATTATAATAATAAAAATTCTTTCCCGTATATGTCTTATAATAAGATGTTGGTTCTATCTCAGATACACTTTCATAATCCTCATCAGTATAATGTGTAGAATTATAATTTAGAATTTTTGATTTTACTGTTGATTTTTTTATACCTGATATATTAGAGTTATATATGCAGCTATTTAAACTAAATACATTACTTATTAATAAACTTAAAATCAATATTATCTCTGTAATTATAAAATACTTTACATATGAACTATCTCTTTTTTTTACTATTATAATTGGAAATATAATATATATAAATAATTTTATTAAAACGAAAATGAAAAGTACTATCGTATTATCACATAAACTCATATTTTCACTCTCCTAGCATCCTATTAATTTTATATATTTATTTGAAGTTATATCATACTTGTACATCGTATAACAATCAGATTTTACATCACCAAAAGCTGTTTTTAATATAACTATTTCTAAATTATCATCATTATCTACATCTACCACATATCTAAGATACATAGATTTTTCATTTAATTCATCATCAGCTGATACTATTTTACTTTCTATTATTTCTATATTATCATTGATTACAGAAAATAATATTGAGAACGCTTGATTTTTTTCTGATTCATTATAAAAATTACTCATGCTGTAAATAGTATCTTCTTCACCATCATTATTAATATCTATTGTATATTTTAAATATTCTATATTTTCTTCATTTAATAAGTTATATTTTTCTAATACTTCTTGAACATATGGATAATCAGTATCATCTATATCATTAAAAAATGTCGCACTTTTTTTATTTTTTATATCAAATTTTGTCTTTATTGATAATATTCCACTATCTAAAGATAATTTTTCAAAATCACTGCTATAAACGTTAAGACTATCTTCGTAATCTAAATATGTTTTACCTATATATTCTTTTGTACTAAAAGAATCAAACTGTTCAAATGATAATCTTCTTAAATTTCTAATGTTTAAATTAGTCCATTTATTCCCAAATTTTCTCCAAACTGCTTTATCCTCAACAACAACATAAATAGAATTATTGTTAATATATGGAATAAAAACTCCTGAAATTAAAATGCTAATTAATATTAATGTGATTATTACTATTATTTCAATTTTATTTTTCATAGTTAGTCTCCTTATTTTATTTCAAATAGTGCAACAGCATGTGATGAAGATACAAAACATGGATATGTTGAACCATTTAATTTTGTTTTACTAGAACCTGGATCTGCTATTGTTATTTCTGAACCTTGGACTGATATAACTGCCACCCAATGTTGTCCGCATCCTCCTTTTTTAACCTCAGCAACAGGATAATAACCTTGTTCTATATAGCTAGCTAATGTTTTTGCTTTTTGTGCTTGTGTGCCACTTATTGTTCTTTGTCCGACATAGTGAAATTTTGGAGCAATACTACTCCATCCTGTCCACGTAAATGCACCTCCAGATGTAAGCCCTCCATGTGCTTTAATAGTATTTGCAAATGTTCCTGGATTAAATGACTTTGATTTAGCAGTACCTGAATTTGCAACTTGTATTGATACAGATGTTAATAAGCAACCACATTGATGCATAGTTCCACATCTAATATTTATATTGGCCCATGAACCTTCATATTGTTTCCAAGATAGAAATTTACCTGAAACTGATGTTGTACTGCTATTACCACCTGATGAATCTTCTTCTCCTATTGGTGAACTATCACCTTGATCAGGTTTTTCTACATTAACTATTTTTATTTCTTTTCTTGCCCATATATTTTTATATTCACATGAATAAGCATCACCTTCTAGATATTCTCCTGAAGTATTTAAACTTATTATTAGCTTTGTAAGAATTGGAGATAAGAACAATAGTATTAGTGCACCTAAACGTTTAAAAAATTTATTAGATGCTTTTTTTAATGCATCTTTTTCACTAGATATTGTTGCTTTTCCAAAATCTAAAGTACCAAATAAGATTACAAGTACTGGTCCTATTATATAAAAGGCACCCATAACAGCATTTACCCATTTATTAAGTGTATCACCTAAAACTATTCCACATTCACTTTCATTTTCTTTTAGTATTGATTCTGTTTGTGATAATTGAGTTGAACATTGTTTTTCATTTTCATTTATTCTGTATATTTCACTCAATATATTTGTTTTTTGAAGATTTAAGTTATTACATTTATTAACTATTGTAGTATCATCGACTTTAGTACAGTCAAGCTCAGAAAGTTGTTTTTTTATATCATTGTACTTATTTATTGTTATATCTATTTCTGCACAAGTTTTCGCGCTTACATTTGTTATATTCAAGAATAAACAAAATATCAATATTAATACACAAATATATCTTTTTCTCATCATATCATATCCTCTAGATAAAATTATATAATATGAAAAAAATAATTACAAGAAAAAATAGAAAGTTATTTTACAAACTTTCTATTCTGTTTCTATAATTCCATAATTTCCATCTTTTCTTTTATATAATACATTTATATTACCAGTATTTACATCTTTATATACAAAGAATGTATGACCTAACATATTCATTTGAATTATTGCCTCTTCTTCATCAATTGGTTTTAATTCAACTGTTTTTCTCTTAACTATAGTCTCATCTTCTTCATATTCATCTTCAAGATCTAATGCAAAATCCTTTATAAATGTCTTATTAATTCTAGCATTTATTTTATCCTTATTTTTTCTTATTTGTCTTTCTAGTTTATCTACTATAGTATCAATAGCAGCATATAAATCTTCATTTGTTTCTTCATTTCTAAGAGTGAAATGTTTTGTTGGTATAGTAACTTCAATTGTTTGAAGTCTACCATTTAATTTAGTAACAACTGTTGCTTCAATATTGTCTGATTCTCCAAAATACTTATCAAGTCTATTTAATTTTGATTCGATATAATCCTTTATGGATTCAGTATTATCCATTTTCTGACTTCTAATAATATATTTCAAAATATCATCTCCTTTCATAAATTATAACACAAAACTAAAAAAACTACTACACAATAGCAGTTAATTCTTTTTCGTTTACAGTTCTAACATTTGTAGCTTGTAAACCTTTTTCGGTTTTTATTAAATCAAATTCTACGACTTGACCTTCTGATAAAGTTTTATATCCATCTTGTTTAATAGCTGTATAATGAACAAATATATCTTCATCTACAGATCCATTAATGAATCCATATCCTTTCTCATTATTAAACCACTTTATTATTCCTTTTGACATTTTTATTCCTCCTTCTTATGCCTTACATTAATAATATAACTCGTCAATATGTCTCATTCAAGAAAAATCAGTCCCAAAATTACGACATTTTTTTCATAAGTGACATATAAAATTTTAACATTTAAATATAAATTTGGATTAATTTTCAAATTTATTGTCAATTTATTATGAAATTTAGCATATTTTTTTCTACTTTTTTAAAATTTATGAGTTAAAAACACATAATATTTATTAAATTATCATTATTTTTTTATTTATATAATTACAATGTTATTATTATTTTGGGTAATTATTGTAGTAAGGGGTGATTTTATGAAAGAATCAATTCTTAACAACTGTTTAAGAATGGTTAATGAATATAATCCAAACATGTCTCAAAAACAAAAAGATAAAATTAAGTATGGTTTAGAAGGATTGTACTTAACAATAACAAAACTTGTAATTATTACTATTGTTGCAATTTGTCTTGGAATATTTAAAGAATATATTATGTTAATATTAGCATTTAATGGAATTAGATTATTTAGTTTTGGTGTCCATGCTAAAAAAAGTTCACACTGTTTAATATCTTCACTCATATTCTTTATAACATTTCCTATAATTTGCAAAAATATTGTAATACCAACAATTTATAAAAAAATATTATTCTTACCCCTTATAATTATAATTGGTATATTTTCACCAGCAGATACCCAAAAGAGACCATTAAAAAGAAAAAGTAGGAGAATAATATATAAGATATTATCAATTATAGTTGCGACTTTATATATGTCATTATCAATAATTATAAAAGATAATACAATAAGCAATTGTTTAATTTTTGCATTAATTATACAAATAATAATAATTTTGCCTATAACATATAAATTATTTGGTGTTACATACAATAATTATAAAAATTATGAGGTTAAATGTTAACCGTATAGAAAGGAGGATTTAATAGTGAAAAAATTATTAGTTTCTGCTTTAGTTGCAATTGGATCTGCAATTGGAACTGCTGCAACAATGGGATGCATAATTTTTATGTTCGATGAACCTGAAATGCCTGAATCATTAGATTAAAAACAATAGAAAAATATCTCTATTGTTTTTTTATTTTAAATCTATAATAATTGTTTGTTTAAACATTTCTTTTTCTATTCCACTAAATGTTTCAATTTTATTATTCTTTTTTGAAATGTCCTTAACTATTGATAAACCAAATCCATGACCAATTCCTTTTGTTGTAAATCCTTTACTACCTATTTTATTTATATCAGCATCTTTTGAAAATGTATTACTTATAGTAACAATTAAATAATCTTTATCTTTTTTCATATCAATTTCTATCTCTTTTTGTTCTGCATTTTTTGATGCATCTATTGCATTGTCTAAAAATACACCAAATAATTTTGTTATATCACTATACGTATTTACATCAAATTTTGTTTCAAATATATCTTTTACATTTTTATCTATATATAAATATGGTTTAATATTATTTTCTTCCATTCTACTTAATTTATGATATATCAAACCTTTAATTCCACCATCTGGAAAATAACTTAATTGTTCTATTGTATAATTTTTGCCACCTTTATGTTCTTTAATAATAGCTTCTAGATATTCTTTTAGTTTCTTTTTATTATCTATGTATCCGTTTAAAACCATTAACTGATTATTAAATTCATGATTCTTTTTACCTTGTTCATTTATTATCTTTTCATATTTTGAAACATATTCCATCATTTCTTTATATTGAGATTCAATTTTATCTTTTGTTATTTTATTATATAAGATAACTATACTTACAATTATTACAAATATTAACATAATAAAGTTTAAATAATACAAAATATTTCTTTTATAATTAAGAAAATTATTTGCAACTAGTAATAGTAACATAAATATTGTAATCAAAACATAAAGTATTGTAAATTTATCATTTGTAAACTTTGATTCATACTTCTTGAAAGTTGAAATTATAATTGATATTTTTGATACAATATATGCAATAATACAATTTAAAATACTAAATATCAATGTAGAATATTCAAAATTAACATAATTTTCCATTGAATACAACTTTGTTGTCAATAAAATTAAACTTATTACTATTTCAGAAACACCTCCTATCACTATATAAATAGAAGAATAATAAATAGATTTATTTAAATTTCTATCAAACAAAAATTGATAACTACATAAACATATAGATACCATCGTAAATATTAATTTATATATATCTTTAAATATAGTTACACTACTAACTACCAATATAAATAAAGATACAACAAAACAAATAAAACTTTTTAAACTTTTATTTATTCCGCTAATGTTCGTTATAACAACATATATTATTATACTACTTATCAAATCACTCAATATTAAATTTAAATTTATAGAGTTCATATACTTCACCTACTTCATAAAATATCTGAGTTATTTTTTTAAACTCGCTATTTAAAATTACTAAATAAAAAACGTAATAACACATAAAAAAGACTAAAATACTAGTCTTTTTATTTTGTCATTTACAGATTTCTTATGTTTTTGAATTGCTTCTTTTGAATAATTGACTTTATATGCTATATTCTCTTCTTTTATCTTTTCTATGTAATACATGTAGCATATTTTATAATCTATATCATTTTTATTTACTACTTTTAATATTATTTCATCAAATAAATCAGTAGGCATACCTCTATATAATTTGGCTTTATTATCTTTTACTAATTTACTTGTAAAGTATGATAATAGTATTCCTAATATAATAGGTATTAAAATTGATATTCCTATTGGAGCAGTTATTCTATTTAAACAATAATATGTTAAATTAGAAACAATAAAACAATGAAATGCATTATCTAAATGGAACGCCTTTCCAAATACTGTTTTATTAATCCAAAATGAACTTAATATAAAGATACATTCTATTACTGTATCATTTAGTTTAGCAATTAATAGTACAACAAATACTGTAAAGATATTCCATAATAATGATAATATTGTAAATAAAATTATTTCAAATTTTTCTTGTTTGTTCTTATTTGAAAATTCTGCTAGATATTTTTTTAACTGCTTTAGTGATAAAGTCTGTTTTTGCAAAGATGAACCAGCTTCCACCTGGAATATGCATCTAAAATCAACTCCTTTCATAAGCCATAACTTATAACATATTAATAACATAATTAGATAATCAAGATTCAAAATAATATTTGGTATAAAATCATTTATATATTTATTTTGATACTTGTATCTTGTTACTGATGATAAAAATTGAATTATTATATTAAAAGTTATAACAAAGATAAATCTTATAGTTAACTTTGATAATTTCATCTTATTTATTTTATTAACTTTATTATAGATAATAGATAACACATATAAATATACTAGTTCAATAATTGCAGTAACAAAATTTTGAATAAGAATGTCCTTGGTGTACTGAATTATTAATGTAAACGGAATAGTCATAATTGTATAAATTTTAATTTTTTTAGAATTATCATCGCATATAATTGATAACATTAAATATTGATACACCATTATTAAAGAAAAATATAAAATATCTCTTAAGTATAAATTTTTAAATAAAGATTCTAATTTTATCATTGTAGGATTATTTATGCTTATGCCAAAATAGTCTAACCCTACTATCTTAAGTATAAATATTAAAAATAGTATAAAAACGTAAGTTGATAGTGTTCTTGATAAAATTTTATCTATATCCTTTTTCATATTATACTCACCACACCTTATTTTTATTGTTAGTATCAATTAAATGGATATATTATTTATAATAGTTGTATTAATAATACAATTATCTTTTTTTTGAAATCTTTCATCTAGCTCTTTAACAAATGAGACTAATGGTTTATTTACTTTATATTCTTCTTTTTTGGTTTTTATTATAGTTTTTCTTATTTTATTATCATATTGAAGACTTATGATATCATCAAAATTTATATTTATAAGATCTGATCCTATCTTAATTTGCAACATTTTTGTATTTGGAATTTCATTTAATATATGACTTATGACTCTTTGCATATTTTTTTCGTATTCATCAAACTTCGATATAAAATCAAATATTAATAATTTTGATTTAAGTGTATATGGTAAATATTCTGTATGTGCTGTTGATATCACTATGAAACTTTTTAAATCATTTTTTCTTATTTCTCTTGCTATTTCAATACCTGATTTATCTTCTAATTCTATATCTAATATATATATTTTAAATTCTTCTTTTGCATTTATTACATTTTGCAATTCTTCATCATAATTCTTAAATGGATATATTCTATAATTTAAATTATTATTAAACATTGTCTTATTTATAATATCAATATTCTTTTGTAGTATGATACTATTATCTTCGCAAATAATAAAATTTATCATATATCTATTCTCCTAACTAACATAAGAATTATATCATAAAATTGGTAAAATTTTACAATTTTTGACAATATGTAAACAAAAAAAGATTTTCTAATTATTTTTTATCAGAAAATCTCTTTTGAAACTCTTCTTTTATTTGCTTTCTATCAAATAGAATGTCTGTTGTTAACACAAACCAAACTATAATTACTAACAAGAATGCATATATTATTTGTCCTAATTCTTTATTTCTAAGTACATATACAATAGATGCAAATGAAAATAATATGTTAATTGCATATATTATAAGTACTGTTTTAACTTTACTTGAAGTTCTTTGTAATATTTGATGATGTAAATGTTTATTATCTCCCTCTGTAGGTGATTCTCCTTTTAATAATCTTCTAAGTATTGCAAATAATGTATCTAATATTGGAATAGCTAGTATAAGTACTGGAACTATAAATGATGTTAATGTAACGTTTTTAAATCCTAATAATGATATTACTGCAATTATATATCCTAAAAACATTGAACCACTATTACCTAAAAATATTTTTGCTGGATAAAAATTATGTATTAGGAAACCTAGAGTTGATCCTATCATTATTAATGATAATGAAGCATCAAGTCCATTATATATTCCTGTACCATGAATTATTATTGATATAGTTATAAAGAATATTGTTGCAATTCCTCCAGCTAGTCCATCTAATCCATCTATAAAATTCATACAGTTTACTACAGACATTATAAATAATATCGTTAAAGGTTTTGCAAATATACCAAAATCTATATAAATTCCATATGCTGATACATCTTGTAAAACTATACCACCATAATATACAACTATTATTGATGCAACTATTTGACCAATAAATTGTGTTGAAGCTGGTAATCTTTTTACATCATCAAATAAACCAAATATTAATATTACTATACCACCAATTAATATTGATATCATTTGAGGAGTTTGACTACCAAATAACATATAACCAAGTAAGAATCCAAAAAATATTGCTATTCCTCCTAATTTTGGAGTTATTTTAGTATGAATATGTCTTCCTCCTGGTATATCTACTGCTCCTATATGTACTGCAATTTTCTTAAAAAATGGAACTATAAGTGCAACAAATACAAAAACAATTCCTATTATTTTTAAATTTCCTAGTAAATCACTACTCATTTTACCACCTACTTAAATTATATCATATAAATTAAAAAAACAAGTATTAAACTTATTTTTCTAATAATTTTATATTATCTAACATTATTGCTGTACCATCTACTACACATGTTAAAGGTGATTCTGCTAAACTAATTGGAACTTTTAATTCTTCTTCTAAAAGTTTATCTATTCCATTTAATAATGCTCCACCACCTGTTACTACTATACCTTTATTGACTATATCTGCTGAAAGTTCAGGTGGTGTTTCTTCTAATACACTTTTTGCTGCATATACAATTTTATAAATACTTTCTTTTAATGCTTCTTGAACTTCTTTTGATGTTATAGTTATACTATTTGGTAAACCTGTTACTAAATCTCTTCCTCTTATAGATTTTTTCTCTTTTTTTGAATCTTGATATACTGTACCTATTTCTATTTTAATTTCTTCTGCTGTTCTTTCTCCAATAAGTAATTTATATTTATTTTTTACATATTTAATTATTTCTTGATCAAATAAGTCTCCTGCATTTCTTATTGATTTACTTGTTACTATATCACCCAATGACAATATAGCAATATCTGTTGTACCTCCACCAATATCTATTACCATACTTGCTTCAGGGGCAGATATATCTAAACCTGCTCCTACTGCTGCTACTTTTGGTTCTTCTTCTACAAATACTTTTTTTGCACCTTGTACTTCTGCTGCTTCTTTTATTGCATTTCTTTCAACTTGAGTTATATTTGATGGACAACATATTAATATTCTAGGTTTTGAAAATGTACCTTTTCCTTTTACCTTTTTTAAAAATGCATTTAACATTGCTTCAGTTAATTCAAAATCAGCAATTACTCCATCTTTTAATGGTCTTACTGCTTTTACTTTTCCTGGTGTTCTACCAAGCATTTTATGTGCTTCTTCACCAACTGCTAATATTTCTTTTGTTTCTGCGCTTATTGCTACTACACTAGGTTCATTAAGAACAATACCTTGTCCTTTTACATATATTAAAACATTTGCTGTACCTAGGTCTATTCCAATATCTTTACTTAACAAGATATCATCCCTTTCTTAAATTTTTATATTTTATTTTTGTGGCATTTCCTCCGTTTATATGTCTTATCATAGTATGATAGTCAAGTATTTCTTTTACTTTTTCATATAATTTTTCATCTATATATAATAATCTTTCATGTAAATCTTTATGAATTGTACTTTTACTTAGTTTTTTTATTTTTGCTATTTCTCTTATTGTATCTTTCGTCTTTATAATATAGTTGGCTTCTTCAATAACCCTTTTATATATTTTATTATTCAATGCTAACACCTCTATAATAAAATATATAAGTCTATAATTTTTTTATGATTATTTTATAGATCATTTACTTTTTTATCAAAATATTTTTCTGGATTGACCATTTTTCCATTATAAATAAGTTCAAACAATAATCCATTTTCTACTTGTTCACTTATTTGTAGTTTACCGCTTTTTCCTATTACATCTCCTTGTTTAACTAACTGATCTTTTTTTACATTTATTGTATTTAATCCCTCATATGTACTAATTAAATTATTTGAATGTTTTATTTCTACAACATTACCTAGTACATCATCTTTTTTTACATCTACAACTGTTCCATCTAAAACAGAGATAACATCAAATGATTCTTGAGACATATATAATATTCCAGAGTTTTGCATGTATGTATCATTATAATATATAATTGCATTTTGTCTATCTTCTTTGCTTCCTTCTATATCATAATATTTTTTTAATATTTGTACTTTATCTGATATGTAAGGTTTAATTATTACTTTCTCTTCTTGAATAACTGGAATATCATTTGTAAATATACTTCCATTTACATAAGTATAATTACTATCATCTTTTAATACTTTTTCATTTTGTACTTTATCTAATAGTACTAGTGACATTATTATTGCTGCACATGCAATTCCATATATCATTGGCATTACAAATGGTTTTAGTTTTCTTTTTTCCATATTTTTCACCTCATTTTAAGTTTGGTGATTATTTGGAAATTTATACATATTATTTATAATTTTTTTATTTTTGTTCCTTGGTAATAGTATTTTAATATTTCTTCATATGTTTTATTTTGTTTGGCTAATGCATTTGCGCCATATTGACTCATTCCAACTCCATGACCATATCCTTTTGTTGTTATTGTAATGTTTTTATCATTTATTTTTATTTCAAAGTCTGTTGAACGTAATGATAATTTGTTTTGAAAGTCTCTTCCTTTAAATTCAACACCATTAACTTTTAAACTTGATATTCTTCCTGATTCTGTTTTATTTATATCTGTTATATTTAAAGTTTCTGAATAATCTAATTGTAATTTTTGATAAAATTCTTGCATACTAAATTCTTTAGTACTTAAAAAAGAGCTTGTTTCGTTTTCATCAAAACTGCTATCAACTACTTTTAAGTATGGTAAATCTTGTCCAAAAACATTTTTATTGTCCTCTGTTTTTCCATTGCTTGTAGAAAAGAAGAAAGCATATATTATTTTATCATCATATGTAATATATTCACCTTGTGTATCTAATACGCATTTTTTTATTTTATTAATATTCTCTTCATAATTATCTTTCCATTTTTCTTTTAATTTATAATCATCTTGATATACTTGACTCATAACATCATCTGTTACATCATATTCTCTATTTTTACTATTTTCAATTTGTTTCATAGCATATGTACGTGCTGCGACAGCTTGGGCTTTTAATGCTTCTTCTTCAAATGAAATTGGTACTTCTGCTGAAACTACACCTATTAAATAGTCTTCCATATTCATTACTTGTATGTTTCCATCGCTTCTTTTTATTCTTACTTGTTGCTCACTCTTATTAGTATTAAATCCTGATATAATTGTCTTAATATTATAATCGAAAAAAAAATGAATTATTAAAAATGGAATACTAATTAGTATACATATTAATAATATCATTTTCTTCATAGTTATCACCAGTAAAGTATATGCTAGTGATTTAATTCATATTCTTTAATTTTATCAATTCTTTTATTATGTCTATCTAAATTTGAATATGGTGTATTTATAAATTCTTCTATCATTCTAACTACTTTACTGAATTTTATATCGCTACTAAATGCTATTACATTTGCATCATTGTCATTCTTTGTTATTCTAACATCCTTTATAGAACATACCCTAGCGCATCTTATTCCTTTTACTTTATTACATGCAATGCTCATTCCTATTCCAGATCCACAGATTGCTATTCCTAAATCTATTTTTTTATTATTTATACTTTCACATAACTTAAATGCATAATCTGGATAATCGATAGATTCTTTTGAATAAGTTCCTAAGTCTAAAAATTTAATATCTTTAATATTATTTATTATTTTTTTCTTTAATTCATATCCTCTATGATCAGATACTATTCCTATTTTCATACTATCCCTCTATTCTAATATTTATTATAACATAAATTAAAAAAATTAGAACTATATCTATGTCCTAATTTCTATTTACTTTCTTTTTTATTCATACCATATCTAGCATTAAATTTTTCAACTGCACTTGCTTTTGATGCTCTTGTTTGAGTACCTGCATAAAATGGATGACATTTTGAACATACCTCTACATGTATTTCATCTTTTGTAGATTGTGTTGTCCATGTTTCTCCACAAGCGCAAATAACTTTTGAATCTTTATAAACTACATTTCCTTGTTTTGCCATTATTATATCTCCTTCCGCCATAACTTACATAAAGTTATAGAATTATTAAAATCTTCTATATTATATCAATTTAATATTCTTTATGCAAGTCTAATTTATTAATTTTACGCATTATTTCATTATATATTGCTAAATTTCCTTGATTTGTTATATAAACTTGATTACTTTTTGTTAAATTATTTCTATCTGAGTTTAAAATATCAAATAGATTTATATAGTCAATATTTTTCTTTTCTAACTTATTTGCTAATTTTTTATTTATGTAATTGTAATATTTGTCATTTTTTGAATTATTAGTATCATTATAATAACCTATAAAATATATATCACATTTATTAATATTTTCTATTTTTTGAATTAATTTACATACATCCATAATAACTGTATTTAAATATATATAAATTTCATTATCACTTATTAAATCATTATCTATCTTTGATAATTTATAATTTATTTCATTATTTCCTATTGATAATAAAAGAATATCTGTTCTTTTTAAAATATTTTGGATAGTTATATTGTCAACCTCATAATTATCTTCTATATCATTTATTACATCAATTGTTCTTATATCACTTTTTATAAAATCTTTTGAATAAAATCCTAATAAATTTTCATTATCTAATTTTTCTGATATTAAGTCTGCAAAATTTACTGATTTTAGATTAGTTGAAAATAATTCTTTATCTCCTAATAAAGTAAGATTAATTTCTTTATTATTTGTTTGGATATATGATATTAAAGCAATAAAAGAAAAAAATATTAATAACAGAATTATCTTCATCTTCACTAAAACCACCTTCTATAATTTATATTAAATTATATTTGAATAAGTTGAATTTTAGCACCTAATTTTTCTAATTTTATTTGAATATTTTCATATCCTCTAAGTATATAATCAGAATTGTTTATTGTAGTTATACCATCTGCTAGTAGTGCAGCAATTACAAGTCCTGCACCTGCTCTTAAATCTGTTGCTGTTACCTCTGATGATACTAACTTTATTGGACCTTTTATATAGGCTTTCTTACCATCTATTTTTATTCTTGCTCCCATCTTTTGAAGTTCATATAAATTTTGAAATCTATTTTCAAATAAATTTTCCTCTATTGTAGACACCCCTTGTGCTTGTGTCATTACTGTTGCAATTATTTGTTGTATATCTGTTGGAAATCCAGGATATACTAGTGTCTTTATGTTTGTTGGTTTTAATTTATTTTTATTTGTTATATGAATCTTATCTTCATATATCTTTATATCTGCTCCCATCTCAATAAGTTTCTGAGTAAGGGCTTCTAAATGTTCTGGTATTATATTTTCTATTGTTAAATCATCACTTACTACACTACCCATTAATAAATATGTAGCTGCTTCAATTCTATCTGGTATTACTTCATGATAACAAGATTTTAGAGTAGATACTCCTTTTATTTTTATTGTATTTGTTCCTGCACCTCTTATTTTTGCACCCATTGAATTTAAAAACATAGCTACGTTTACTATTTCTGGTTCTTTTGCAGCATTTTCTATTACAGTTAATCCCTTTGCTTTTACTGCTGCAAGCATTATATTTATTGTTGCACCTACACTTGCTATATCAAGATATATATTATTTCCAATTAATTCTTCTGCTTCAATTATAAACTTATCATCTTCTTTTGTTACTTTTGCTCCTAGTGCTTCAAATCCTTTTAAATGTAAATCAATTGGTCTAGAGCCTATAGTACATCCACCTGGAAAATAAACTTCTGCTTTTTTATATTTTCCAAGAAGTGCACCCATAAAGTAGTAGGAAGCTCTTAATTTTTTTGATAAATTTGCTGGAATTTCTTTATTTACAATATTACATGAACCTATATATATGTCACCATCTTCTTTTTTTTCAAATTTTGCATTTAAGTATGTTAATATTTCTTTTAATGCATCTATATCTGATATATCTGGTACATTTGATATTCTAACATTTTCATCACATAATATTGCTGCTGGAATAATTGCAACTGCACTATTTTTTGCACCACTTATATTAACAGTACCTTTTAAATTTTTTCCTCCATCTATTTTTAATATCTTCATATAACCCTCCTAATAAAGTACACAATACCTATATTAACATATGCTTATTTTTTACATTTGTACCTCACACATTTTTATTTTATCATATATATATAAAAATTTATATAATATAAAAAATACTTTTGAAAGTATTTTTTATAATGTAGATTATTTTTGAAAGTGCACAATTGTTGTGCAGTTAATTTTAAAATCATATATAATATCTTCCAAGCAATTTATTTGTCATATAAAGGAGGTATTATAACTATGGCAAATTATTGTCATCTATCTTATGAAGATAGAAAAAATATTGAAGATGGATTAAATGATAATAAATCTATCAATCAAATTGCTAAAGAAATTAATAGATGTCACTCTTCTATTTTGAGAGAAATTGGTAGAAACAAAAAGTATTCTGAACCATCTTGTTGGAATAATTATAAAATCAATCACCCTGATTTAGATTTATCTTGCGAAAGATTAAAACATTCGCCTTATGTTTGTAATGGATGTAAATCAAGAAGTGGTTGTAGAAAAATTAGATGGACTTATTATGCAAGAGAAGCCCAAAAAACATATGTTGAATTAATTAAATCATGTAGACAAGGTATTAATCTAAATTACGATGAAATTTATAAAATAAATGAAATTATCAATCCACTTATTAAAAAGGGACAAACTATTAATCATTTATATATTAATCATCCTGATATTCTTAATTTTAGTAAAAGTTCTTTTTATAAGTATGTTAACAATGGTGTTTTTGAATTTGGTCCTTTAGATTTTCCTAGAATTGTTAAATATAAAAAAAGAAAAAACAATTCTAATCGAAGAACTCGAAAAGAAAGAGAAATTTTAATTAATAGAAAATACACTGATTTTCTAGATTACACATCTAAAAATCCATATTTAAACATTGTTGAAATGGATACTGTTGAAGGATTACAAACTGAAGAAGATTGTTTTCTTACTCTTTTTTGGAGAAAGTCTAATTTTATGCTTATATTTAAACTTGAATCTCAAACTACTGATGAAGTAACTAGAATATTTGAATTTCTCCAAACTTTTATACATGAAGATGATTATAAAAAACTTTTTCCAATCATTCTTACTGATAATGGTCATGAGTTCTTTGATGTTAATAATATTGAATGTATTCATAAAACTGGTGAATATGTTACTCATCTTTTCTTTTGTGACCCTTCTGCTTCTTGGCAAAAAGGTGGTATAGAGAAAAATCATGAGTTTATTCGTTATATTTTACCCAAAGGATCTTCTTTTAAAAATATTACTCAAGAAGATTGTGATTTATTTATGAATAACATTAACAGTTTATGTCGTGACTCTTTAAATGGCAAATCACCTTATGAAGCAATGTTATTTCTATGTGATGAATATATTCTTAAAAGACTTAATTGTTATTATATTAAACCTGATGACATTATACTTAATGATTCTTTATTAAAGTATTAATTAAAAAAAGATATTTATAACTACCCATTATAAATATCAGTTTTGACAAATAAATTGCCTTATCAAATCATTTTACATAATGTGGGCATTGTGCATTTTCTTTTAAAAATTGTACAATTCCTACACTTTTTCGCGTGGAGAAATTTTCTCCTTGCGTTTAATAATATATCACTTTTTTAATTTTTTATCTACTTTTTTATTATTTTTTTCTTTAAAATTCATTGAAAAAGTGCATTTTCTTTTAAAAATACACTTTTTTAACTCAATTGCACTTTTTTGTGCACTTTACTTAAAATTTAACGGTATTTTTTATAAATCAATAATTAAAGTACTATTTTTACAGTTTCTTCTAAATCTTCATATTGCTCATCTACATATGAAAATACTTTTTGTTTTTTCATTTCTAATAAATCTTTTTTTGCATTTAATAAATCAATCATTGAAATATCGCCTTC
The DNA here is from genome assembly GCA_947629025.1 of uncultured Bacilli bacterium. Lineage (GTDB taxonomy): Bacteria > Bacillota_I > Bacilli_A > RF39 > UBA660 > CAG-433. The sequence continues at coordinate 55,992 of CANRCC010000001.1, forward strand.
ATAGTATCCTGCTTTTTTTAATAATTGACTTGTCAATGTACATAATCCATTAATATATTTTGTAGGTACTAATCTTTGCTCTATTTCAGCAACTTTAGTTGCAATATCTGCTGGTAATTCCATACCATCTCTTTCAAGTTGTTCTCTTGTACTTAATACATCAGCTTCTATATATCCTTGTTCATTTACATCAGATCTTGCATATAATTGATATTTGTCTCCATTTTCACCTTCTACAAATGGGTTTGTAGGATTTACTGCTGCTGCTAAATTACTAATTGATAATTTTGCAGCACATATTGCATATTCTGTCCCTTCATTATTAAGAGAAGAATCCATATTTCCAGTATTTGTATCATATTCCTTTACTTCTTGGTCTACTAATGCTTCATTTATTTTTTGAGCAGTTGCTTCACTATATGTTCCTGTAGCTATTATCTCTTCGTAAATTTCATTCCATAATTCTTCACATTTTATTACTTGATCTATATCTTGATTATCAACTAATAGTTCAGATACTTTTGGAATAGGAAGAGCTTTTACTTCACTATCATATGGTTCAAAACCAAGTTTTATAGCATTACAATTATCTATTAATTGCAATGTATTATCAGAACATAACATATATTGTATATTTTCTAATGAATCATTTATTTGATCTTTAGTATAGCCCTCTACATCTCCATTTATAACATCAACTAATGCTCCAACTTCTTCTCTTGAAACAGATATATAGTCATAATATTGTTTATATTCTGTGTACGTTTTTTCTGCTATTTCATATTTTCTATTTTCTCTTATTTCTTCATCTGTTAATGCTAATTTTGTTTCTTCTTGTGCAGTTTCTTGTACTTCTGTTGTTTCAGGTTGTTTTTTGCCACATCCTGTTAAACTTGCTAACATTGATGCTCCAAGCATTGTTGGAAGAAAAATTTTTCTAATTTTATTTTTCATTTTTTATCCCCCTTTGATTACATAGTCATTTGCAAACTATACTCTTCAGCATTTGTATTATTAATGTTTTCTTGAAGTTGAACTAAACTTTCTCTAATTTCTGCATATCTTTGGATTAATGCTTCTTTATCCATTTTTATTGAAGCAGAATCATTTGTTAATTCTTCTTTTTGTTTTTCTGCCTCTTCTTTTGTTATTTCATTTCCATTGTCATCATAATAATGTACATCTTCATCATCATCTTCTTGTATATCCATATTATCTGGAGTTGATGGTGTTTCAGATTCTACTGTTTTTTCTTCTGTAGTTTCTTTATTTTCTTCTTGATTATTTTGTACTTGTTTTTCTGCTTCTTCTTTTGTTATTTCATTTCCATTTTCATCGTAATAATGTTCATCATTATCTGGATCATTAGGAGTTTCTTGTATTTCCATATTATCTGGAACTGGTGGAGCAGGTTCTTCTATTACAGTTGAAGTGATTTTTTCTTCAGTATTTTCTTCTTCTGTTGTTGGATCATCTGAAACAACATTTTCTTCTGTATTTGTATCATCTTTAGTTTCTGTTTCTTTTTTATCCTCTGTTTCTTTTTTATCATCCTTATTATTTTCTTTATTTTTATTATCTTTTTTCTTATTTGTATCATCTTTTTTTGTATCTTCTGGTGTATTACTTGTAGAAGATGATGTATTTGAATTATTTGATGATGGAGCATTTGTATTGTCTTTTTCTTGTGATTCATCTTTATCTTTTGAATCTGAAAACTTAACCACTGCACCCTCTTTTTCATCATATTCAACTTCCATATCATTTTCTTCATAATCTGGTTGTTCATTATATTCACTTTCTATTTGTTTATCATTATCTTTAGGTACTTCATTATTTTTACCTTTAAAATGTACTACACCTGATATTAGAGTACCTAATAATGCTGCACCAAGTACAACTGGTACAAATATCCTTTTTACTGGATTCTTAATCTTTAATGATTTTATTTCTTCATCTGATACTTCATAATCAGAGTCTTCCATTTGATCTGCTATTTCTGACAATGTTTCAGACTTATCAAGATATTTTTCTCTTTCTGACATTATCTTTTCATATGCTTTATCATCTTCAATTATTTCATCTATATCTGATGATGTTACATTAGAAAATGAAATATTGTTTTTTTGCATTTGATTTATTACTTCTTTAATTTTTTCATTACATTCTGCTTCTAATTCTTCGTCTTCTTCATTAATTGCTCTTTTTCTTAATTTTCTTAATTTATCTAGTTCTTTATAAAATGAACTATATTTTCTATTTGTCATAATATATTTCCCCCTTCTTTAAAAGACGAGTAGTATATTACCATAATGTTTTAATTTTGTCAAATTATTTTTAGATAATTATTGCTTTGAATGTAAATACAATTTTTTTAATGTAATTTTATTGTTTTAAGATATATTTATCTATTATTTCTTTTATAAAAAATTTATATTCTGTATCTGTTGTTTCTTCTTCATCAACTTCTATTAAACATAATGGTGGAAATAACACACACCAAAAGTTATCTCCCTGTGCACTTCCAAGTTTTATAACAAGAGATTCATATTTTCCCTCTTTATATGTTATACCTTTATATTCTTTTTTAGGAAAATAATTATATCCATAGTTTACATTAAAATCTTTATCATAATTTGATTTTTTTAAAGTTTCTTTAACAAGTTCATTTATATTTTCTATATTTTCTTTTATTATCTCTCGTGTTTCTTCTATATTATTAACTCCATTTAATAATTCAAAAACTTTATTTTGAACAGCATTTCTTACTTGTATTTTTATATTTTGATCATAAATAGTATTACTATTAGCGATTACTCTAAATCTTATTGCTTCATCTGGTATTATTGTTTCTTCTACATTTTTATTTAATAATATATATCCAAAAGATAATACTGAAAGTAATAATATTATATATTTTTTCATAAAAAATCATCCTTTCAATTTCTTTATGGATGATTATAGTCTTTTTTATTCAAAATTTTTAATAAAAATAAATCTATCTCTACCTTGCATATCTTTTTTTACTATAATATTTATTTTATCTAAATATTTATTTGCAATACTACTTATATCTTGTGCTTGTGTCATACCTATTTCTAGACAAATAAGAAATTTATCTTTTAATATTTTTGAAGAATTTTTTAATATTTCTTCATAGAAGTACAAACCATTATTATCTGCAAATAAGGCAATATGTGGCTCATTATTATACACAATATCCATTATTTCTTCATTTTTTGATATATATGGAGGATTGCTTATGATTACATCAAATTTTTTATCTATTCCATCATATATATTTGTATTTATAAATTTAATATCTGCATTATTATCTTTTGCATTAATTTTTGCAACATTAATAGCATCTTTTGAAATATCTGTTGCAAATATGTTACTTTTACTTAGTGATTTTTTTAATGCTATACTGATACAACCAGATCCTGTTCCTATTTCTAATATATCTGGATTCTCAAAATTTTTTTCAATATATTTTATTGAATAATCAACTAATTCTTCTGTTTCAAATCTAGGTATTAATACATTTTTATTAACTTTTATATTACAACCATAAAAATCTACATTACCTACTATATATTGAACAGGTTCGCCTTTTTCTAATCTTTTTAAACCATTATTAAGTAAATTTTTATCTAAATATTTTTTTAAATAATCTATATCGTTCATTTTATTCATCCTTTTATAAAATTTAAAGATGGATAATTAATCCACCTTATTCTCCTGCTAACTTTCTTCTTTGATCTTCATTTATTAATGCTTCTATTATTTCATCTAGTTTTCCTTGCATTACTCTATCTAACTGCATTATAGTTAAATTTATTCTATGATCAGTAACTCTATTTTGAGGATAATTATAAGTTCTTATTTTCTCTGATCTATCTCCTGTTCCTATTTTACTTCTTCTTTCATCAGTTATTTCAGCATTATGTTGTTTTTGAATGTCTTCATATATTTTGCTTTTTAATATTTTCATAGCTGTTTCTTTATTTTTTAATTGACTTCTTTCATTTTGACAAGTAACAACTGTATTTGTTGGTAAATATGTAATTCTAACTGCACTATCTGTTGTATTTACTCCTTGTCCTCCAGCACCACTACTTCTATATACGTCTATTCTTAAATCGCTTTCTTTTATTTCTATATCTACATCTTCTACCTCTGGCATAACAACAACAGTTGCTGTTGAAGTATGAACTCTTCCTTGTGATTCTGTTGTTGGTACTCTTTGAACTCTATGAGCGCCTGATTCGTATTTTAATTTTGAATATACACTATCTCCTTTTATCATAAACTCTATTTGAGCATATCCTCCACTTGTTCCTTCAACAGAATTTATTACCTCTATTTTCCAACCCATATTTTCTGCATAATGAGAATACATATCAAATAAATCTCCTGCAAAAAGATTTGCTTCGTCTCCACCAGCAGCTCCTCTTATTTCTACTATTATATTTTTATCATCATTAGGATCTTTTGGTAATAATAATATTTCTAATTCTTTTTCTTTTTCTTCTTTTTTTACTTCTAATGTTGATAATTCTTCTTTTGCAAAAGAAGACATATCTTTATCATTTAACATTTCTTTTGCAGCTTGTATATCTTCTAATATTTGTTTATATTCTTTATATTTTTCTATTATCTCTTTTAGAGACGCTTGTTCTTTTGATAGAGTAGTCATAGCTTTTACATCACTTAAAATTTCTGGTTTTGCTAATTCTTCAGTTAAATAATTATATCTTTTTAGTGTTGCTTCTAATCTATCAATCATTTTATCACCTTATTCCTCTATTTCATCATCATCTATTATTGTTAAGTCTTCCATTTCATCATCTACATCTAAATCATCAATAGCTTCATCACTGTAATCATCTTCTAGTGTTTCATTATCATTATCTTCTTCATCTGATTCTAATTCTTCTTGTGTATCTTCTTCATCATCTGCGACTTCTTCTTCCTCACCATCATCTATTACAACTTTAACTACATGATTTTCTTTTAAATCCCAATTTATACTATCAATTAATATAAATCTTTTATCTGTTGTTAATGCTGTAAAAAAATCTCCTATTTTTGACTCAAATTCTGATTCTTCAAGTCCTAATAAATTACAAACCTCTTTAAATAAATTAGGTGTATTATATTGTTTCTTATCTTCTTTCAATATTTCATAAGCTATATCTGTATAACTCATTAATTCTAAATCTAATTTGTCTTTTTTTCTTATACTCATAATAAAAATCCTTTCATTTATAATTATTCATTATATGTATATGTATTACATTATTTTATGACTCTACATTTTATCTGGCATACTTATACCAAGTAATTCACATCCTGATTTTAAAACGTTACCTACTATATTTATCAAATATAATCTTGCATTTCTCTCTTCTGTATCATCTGATAAAACTTTGTTTTGATTATAGAATGAACTATATGTTTTTGCTAAATCAATCAAATATCTAGATAATATATATGGTTCATTCTTAACTGATGCTTGAATTACTGTATCTGTAAAGTTATAAAGTAATTTAACTATATTATATGATAGTTCGTCATTAAGTTTACTATAGTTTATATCATTTAGCAATACATTTTCATTAGTTTTTTCAATTATGCTTTTTATTCTTACATACATATATTGAATATATGGGCATGTTTCTCCTTGAAATGAAAGCATTTCGTCTAAATCAAATATTTCATCTTTTATTCTAGAATTATATAAATCACTAAATATAACTGCTCCTATTCCAACCTTTTGTGCTACATCATTACTATTATCTAAGTTTGGATTTTTTTCTTTTATTATTTCTTTTGCTTTCGTTATTGATTCATTTAATATATCCTCTAATTTTATGAAATTTCCTTTTCTCGTGGACATTTTTCCTTCTTTTAAACGATACATTCCATAAGATACATGTATTAGTCCTTTTATGTATTTTTCGTCTAAATCTAGATATTTTGCTACCTCAAATACTTGTTTAAAATGAAGATCTTGTTCACAGCCTGTAACATAAATGCTTTTATCATAGTCATAAGTTTTAGCCCTATACATAATAGCAGCTAAATCACGTGTAGCATATATTGATGATCCATTTGCTTTTTGAACTATACAAGGAGTTTTTATTCCTGCATCTTCTAAATTTACAATTTTTGCACCCTCTGATTCTATTAATTTTCCATTTTTTTCTAGTTTATTTATTATTTCGTCCATATTTTTTGCGTAAGATGCTTCTCCTTTGTATGAATCAAATTTTATATCTAATAACTTATATATTTTTTCAAAATCTATCATACTTAGGTCTTTAAATTTATTCCACAAGTCTACGCAATATTTGTCTCCTTGTTCTAAAAGTCTAAAATTTTCTCTACATCTTTCTAATACATTTTCATCTTCACTACATAGTTTATTTATTCTTACATACATATCTACCATTTGGTCCATTGCATTTTCTTTTAAATTGTACTCTTTTCCCCACATTTTATATGCTTCTATTAATTTACCAAATTGAGTTCCATAATCGCCTAAATGATTAATACCAATAGTATTATAACCTAAAAATTTATATATATTATATAATGCATGCCCTATTACAGTTGTTCTTAAGTGTCCTATGTGAAATGGCTTTGCAATATTGGGTGAAGAATATTCTATTAATACTGTCTCTTTGTTTCCAATATCTGACTTACCATAATCTTGCTTTTTTAAATCATATTCTTTAAAAACTTCTTTTGTTAGAGTTTCCTTATTTATGTAAAAGTTCAAATATCCATTAACATTTTCTATTTTATCTATAAATTTTGGTATTTTTATTTGATCTTTTAAATCTTTTGATATTTCATTAGGAGATTTTTTTAGTGTTTTTGATAGTATAAAACATGGAAAAGTATAATCTCCTTTGTCTTTTTCTTTTACTAAAGATACATTTTGATATATCTCATCTTTTTCTATTGATAATACATCTGATATTAAATTTGTTATTTCTTGTTTAAAATTTAACATTATTACACCTCCTTTATATTTACTTCATATATAAAGTTACCTGAGTATTCATCTTGTAAATATAATTCATATTCAATATATATTCTGTTATCTTCTATTAAAAGTTTATTTGTTAAAACCTTTGTATCTATATATAAATTTAAATCTTTTATTAAATAACTACTTTCTGTTTTCTTATTTAGTACGAAATTAAATGATAAAGTTGAATCATTATTTTCTTTTTCCATAATTATATTATCTTTTAATATATCAAGTTTTATACTCTCATTATCATATTTAAAAGATAATTTATTATCTTTATATTTTCCTTGTATGTTTTCTTTTTTTATTTCTTCATCTTTATTTTGTATATTAAAACTTACTAAATAGTTCATAAAAATCACCAAATCTTTTTACAACTTTTTTGTCAAGAGAATTATATCATATATATAATAAAAATGCACTTATATTTTCTATTTTTTTTTGCATAATAAAAATAGAAAATATGGTGAGTTAAATGAAGAAAAAAAGAATTTTACTAAAATTATTTGTTTTTTTTGTTTTTTTTATATGCATTTTATTTACATTTTTATATTTTTTTATAAGACTATCACCTAAATTGGATTTAAAGAAAACTAATAATATAATTCTATATGATAAAGATAATAACATATTTTTTAAAGGTAATGGGTCTAAAGAATGGATAAGTCTTGATATAATTGATGAAGATTTAATTAATGCTACAATTTCTATAGAAGATAAAAGATTTTATTCACATAATGGTTTTGATTATATAAGAATTTTAAAGTCTATATATAATAATATTAAATCTAAAGATATTGTTGAGGGTGCATCTACTATTTCTCAGCAATATGCTAGAAATTTATATCTTGATTTTGATAGAAATTGGAATAGAAAAATAAAAGAAGCTTGGCTTGCATTAAAATTAGAAATTAATTATTCAAAAAATGATATTTTAGAAGGTTACTTAAATACTATTAATTATGGTAATGGTGTTATGGGCATACAAAATGCTGCAAGATATTATTTTGATAAAAGTGCAGAAGATTTGTCTTTATCAGAAGCATCTATGCTTGCTGGTATTCCTGGTTATCCACAAGAATATTCGCCTATTAATAATCAAGAAAAAGCTAAGAAAAGACAAAGAGTTATCTTAGATAGTATGGTATCTAATGGATATATATCTAAGAAAGATGCTGATGCTGCATATAAAGTTAAATTAACATATACTGGTAAAAAAGAAAACCTTAACTTATCAACTCTTATGTATTATAAAGATGCTGTAATTAATGAACTTGAAAATCTTAAGATAATTCCAAATGATTATTTAGAAACAAAAAGTTTAAAAATATATACTAATCTTGACTTAGAAGCTCAAACATCTCTTGAAAATGCAATAAAAAGTAATATTGATGAAACACAAAAGATAGAAACATCAAGTTTAATGGTTGAAAATAGTACTGGTAAAATGATTGCTCTTGCTGGAGGAAAAAATTATGAAAAAAGTCAATATAATAGAATTTTATATTCAAAAAGACAAGTTGGCTCTACTATGAAACCTTTTCTTTATTATGCTGCACTTGATAATGGATTTACTCCATCTTCTACTTTTTTATCAGAACCAACAACATTTAGCCTAGGAAATAATCAAACATATAGCCCAAGTAATTTTGGGAATATTTACCCTAATTCTTCGATTCCTCTAATTTTAGCTCTTGCCTATTCTGATAATATATATGCGATTAAAACACATCTATTTTTAGGAGAAAATGAAATGATAAATGTTGCTAAAAAAGCTGGAATTAAAACTGAATTAAAAGAAAATGTTTCATTACCTCTTGGAACTACTGAACTAAATATGATTGAATTTATGAATGCATACTCAACAATTGCAAATGATGGAATTATTAATGATTTATATTTAATTAGAAAAATTAAAGATGAAAAAGGAAATACGATTTACAAGCATAAAAAAAATAGTAGAAAGGTTTTGAATGGTAGTTATACTTATGTACTTAGTGAACTTTTAAGTAATTGTTATGATAATACACTAAGTGATTATACAACACCTACTTGTCTTAGTATTAAACCTAAACTTACTAAAAAATATGCAATTAAGACTGGTAGTACTAATACTGATTCATGGATAACTGGTTATAATAAATCGTATACTTTAGGAGTTTGGGTTGGATATGATGATAATACTGAATTAAGTAGAAAAGAACTTAAATATTCAAAAAATATATGGGCTGATACTATTGAAAATTATTTAAGAGATAAAGAAGACTCTTGGTATAAAAAACCAGAAGATGTAATTCCAGTTTTAGTTAATCCTTTAAATGGTAAAATTGCTACTAATTCTTCTACTAGAAAAAAAATAATATATTATATAAAGGGAACTCAACCTACACAATATGACAATTAAAAAAAAGAACTTATTTGTTCTTATCTATTTTAATAATAAATTGATATAATTCCTCAAAATCATATTCTTCTAGCTTTATATTATATCCCATACTTTTTATTTCATTAACTATATTATTTATTTTATCAATGACATTTTGCATATTATCATTTGTATTTTGAACATCTTGTAAATTATTATCATTTATATCTTGAATATATTGTAAATTATCGTTTGTGTTTTGAGCATCTTGTGAATTATTATCGTTCATTACTTCAATATCATTTTCTTGAATATTATTTTGTGGATTAATAAAATCTGAAATCATTTCTATTTCTTCTTGATCATTTGGTATTGGAGACTTATTTATATTAATATAATCTTTTAAAATTGGATCATCTTTCTCTCCAAAGAAAGAATCTATTGCTTCATTGCTTATTGGTACATTTGTGTCTGTCGTTTTATCATTTATAAATTTTGGAAATTCTAAATTTTCATCAAAAGCATCTGTTTTTTCTTCTTCTACGTTTGATAAATTTGATACTGGTACAAAATTGTCTTTATTTTCACCTAATTTTTCTGAAATTAATTTTTCAGTTTCTCTTACATTAAGCTTATTATTTATAATATTATCTAATATTTCTCTTTGTTCTTCTTTTGATTCAACTCTCAATAAACTTCTTGCATGTCTTTCTGAAATTTTATTATTTAATAAAGCATCTTGAACTTTTTCATCCAAGTTTAAAAGTCTTAATTTATTTGATACTGTTGCTTGTGTCTTACCCATTCTTGATGCAAGTTGATCTTGTGTTAGGTATCCTCTATCCAATAATTTTTTATAAGATTTTGCTTCTTCTATAGGTGATAAATCTCTTCTTTGAATATTTTCAACAATTGCAACTTCTGCTGATTCATTATCGTTTAAATCTATTATTACTGCAGGCACTTTTACTAATCCTGCTATATAAGCAGCTTTATATCTTCTTTCACCTGCAATTATTTCATATTTATCTGCTACTTTACGAAGAACTAATGGTTGAATAATTCCATGTTGTCTAATAGATTCTGCAAGTTCATTTAAACCTTTTTCATCAAATGATAATCTTGGTTGAAACCTATTTGGAATTATATCATCTAATGCTACCTCAATTATTTCTTTCTCCATTCCGTTCATAACTAACCCTCACTTCTTATTCTTACTTATTAGTTTACAATAAAAATCCACTTTTTACAATGGATTTTTACTAATTTTACTAAAAATACGTGGATATTTTTTATCTGTTATTCTTTCTTTTTTGATTTTTATTATATTTCTTATACTTTCTTCTTTAGGTAGTTTAAAACTAATAATGTCTTCTATTTTAGAATTTAAAATATTTAATGAATTTTTTGATATATTTATTTCTTCATCTATATTTGCTTTCATTGGAATAAAATAACCATTTACTTTTACTAGTGGTATACATAATTCACTTAAAATATTTAGTTTTGCTACTGCACGAGATGTTACTATATCAAATGATTCTCTATTGTCTTTTGAAAAATCTTCTGCTCTTGCATGAACTGCATCTATATCTTTTAAATTTAATTTTTCTATAACTTTCTTTAAAAAATCTACTCTTTTACTTAATGAATCTACTAAAGTTATTTTTAGATTTGGAAAGCATATTTTTAAAACTAACCCGGGAAATCCTGCACCTGTTCCTATATCACATAAACTTAAATTGTCATTTAAATTTACTGCTTTTATTAATGTTAAACTATCATAGAAATGTTTTAAATAAACATCTTCTTTTTTTGTTATGGAAGTTAAATTTATCTTTTCATTCCACTCTAATAATAATTCATAATATTCATCTAACATATTTTGTTTTTTTTCATCTAAATTAATATTTATTTTTTTTAGTTCTTCAATTAATTCATCTTTATTCATTAAAATACCTCTTCATATAAATTGATAATATTGATATATCTGATGGATTTACACCACTTATTCTTATTGCTTGACCAAAATTTTCTGGTTTTATTTCTTTTAATTTTATTCTTGCTTCACTTGCTAAATTTGGAACTTTATCGTAGTCAATATCTTTTGGTATTTTTTTATTTTCTAGTTTTCTCATTTTTTCTGCTTCTTTTTTTGTTTTTCTAATATATCCCTCATATTTACATATAATTTCTGCTTGCTCAAGTTCCAATTCACTATATTTTTTATCTAATTTATCTTTTATATCATTTATACTAACTTCTGTTCTTTTTAAATAATCATATCCACTCATTTGTTTATTTGATTTTATTTTAATATTTTTCAATTTTTCTATTATTTCATCTATATTTTTTTCTTTTTCTAATAATTTATTATATCTTTCTTCATCTATTAATCCTATTTTATAACCATATTTTCTAAGTCTTAAATCTGCATTATCATGTCTTAAAAGTAATCTATATTCAGCTCTTGATGTTAAAAGTCTATATGGATCTTTTACTCCTTTTGTTACTAAATCATCTATTAATACTCCTATATATGATTCATCTCTTTTTAATATTAATGGTTCTTTTTTTTCAAGTTTTAATGCTGCGTTTATTCCTGCTATTAAACCTTGGCCTGCTGCTTCTTCATATCCACTAGTACCATTAATTTGACCTGCAGTAAATAAACCATCTATTATCTTTGTTTCAAGAGATGGATTTAAATCTCTAGAATCAATGGCATCATATTCTATCGCATATGCATATTTAAGTATCTTTGCATTTTCTAATCCTGGTAAACTATGTACCATTTTTTCTTGTATATCATATGGCATACTTGTTGAAAAACCTTGAAGATATATATCATCATAATATCTACTTTCTGGCTCTAAAAATAATTGATGTCTTTCTTTATCTGCAAATCTTACAACTTTATCTTCTATTGATGGACAATATCTAGGTCCTGTTCCTAAATTTTTATGAAATCCTCCATACATACTAGACTTTTTTAGATTATCTTTTATTATTTTATGAGTTTCTTGGGTTGTATATGTTAAATAACAAGGTTCTTGTTCTTCTATAGTATAATATGGGTCATTATCATATGAAAATGTGTATAATTTATTATCTCCATCTTCTCTTTTTGTCTTTGAAAAATCTATAGAATTTCTTTCTATTCTTGGTGGTGTCCCTGTCTTAAGTCTTAATAATTTAAATCCTAATTTTTCTAAATTCTCACTTAAATGTAATGAAGGTCTTGTTTGGTTTGGGCCACTAACTGTTCTTGTTTCTCCTACTAATATATTTGCTTTCATATATGTTCCTGTAGTTAAAATTACTATTTTTGATTTTATTATTTCTCCTGTCGATAACTTAACTCCTTTTATTTGATTTTTTTCTACTATTAAATCTTCAACTATTTCTTCTAATATATCTATATTTTTATTTTCTTCTAATAATCTTAACATTTCTTTTGGATAAGTTACTTTATCTCCTTGAGCTCTTAAAGATCTTACAGCAGGTCCTTTACTTTGATTCAACATTTTCATTTGTATTAATGTTTTATCTGCTACTTTGCCCATTACTCCACCTAAAGCATCTATTTCTCTAACTACAATTCCTTTTGCTGATCCTCCAATTGATGGATTACATGGCATCATTGCAATTGTACTTTTACTACCAGTTATTAATAATGTTTTATGTCCTTTATTCGCACTTGCTAAAGTAGCTTCACAGCCTGCATGACCTCCTCCAACTACAATTATTTCATATTCCATATACTGCACCCTCTTTTTTAGCATTTGTATTATACTACATTATTTTGATTTATACAATGAAAAAACACATATATAATATGTGATTTATTGATTATTGTAAAATTGCACTAATTATACTTTTTGGATTTTGATTTTTATAAATTATACAATATAAACATTCTATTATAGGAGAAAATACATCATATTTATTTTTTAGATTATATGCAACAATTAAATTATCTAATCCTTCAATTACCATACCTATTTCTTGTTTTATTTCTTCTAAGTTTTTTTCTTCTGATATTAATTTACCTGCTCTTGTATTTCTACTATTATTACTATTACATGTTACTATTAAATCTCCTAATCCTGATAATCCATAGAAAGTTTGCTCGTTAGCACCAATTTTTACTCCAATGTTTGCTATTTCATTTAGTCCTTTAGTTATTAATGCTGCTTGTAAATTACTACTCGCATTAAGTCCTAATAATATTCCAGATGCAAGAGCTATAACATTCTTTAATGCTCCTCCTATTTCTGCTCCTATCATATCATTTTCTACAGTTACACTAAAATTTTCAGCATCAAATAGTTCTTTTATCTCATTATTAAATTGTTCATCTTTTGATGCAAATGTTACATTTGTTGGCATTTCATTTATTAATTCTTCTGCATGAGATGGACCAGATAAAATTCCTATAAATTTTGTATTTATTTCTTCTTTTACTACATCTGATAATAATTTATTTGTTTCTTCTTCTAGTCCCTTTGAAGCAATTATTATTTTTTTATTTACTGCATAATCTTTTATATTTTTACATGTTTCTCTTATTACTTTTGAAGGAGTAACTAAAAATATATATTCTGCATCTTTTATTGTTTCTTCATATGATGTATAACACTTTATACTTTCATTAAGATGTGAATTATTTAAAAACATACATCTATGTTCTTTATTTATGATATCTGATTCTTCTTTTTTAAATGACCAAACTTTTACATTATTATTTTTATTTGCTAAGTGATTTGCAAGTGCACAACCAAAACTTCCACTTCCTATTATTGCTATATTTTTCATATTTACCTACTTTCCTAAACAAAAATTACTAAATAAAGTATCTATTAATTTTTCATCATAATTTTCTCCAATTATTTCATTTAATATTTCACATATTTCTTTTATATCTATCTCAAACATATCTATTGGAACATCTTTTTCTAAAGAGTCTTCTAAATTTTTTGCTACTTTTATTGCCTTTTTTACTAATGATATTTGTCTTGCATTTGATAAATAAGTAAAATCTTTATTATTAAGTTCTTCTAAATTAAAAATATTACTTATTTCTTTTTTTAAATTTTCAATATCTTTCTTTTTTAGTGCGGATATTTCTATTATTTTTTCATCCTTTAAATCTTCTATATTTATATTTCTTTTTAAATCTATTTTATTTATAACAATTATTCTTTTTTTCTTTTTTGTTTTTTCTAATAAATCATAATCTTCTTTACTTAATTTTTCATTGTTATTAAATACTATAATAACTAAATCTGCTTTATCTATTAAACCTATAGATTTTTCAACACCAATTTTTTCTACAACATCATTGGTATTTCTTATACCTGCTGTATCTATTATATTTAACATTACTCCATTAACTCTTATTTCTCCTTCAACTATATCTCTTGTCGTTCCTGCAATATCTGTAACTATTGCTTTTTCTTCATCTATTAAATTATTTAATATTGAACTTTTACCTACATTAGGTTTTCCAAGAATTAATGTATTTATACCTTCTTTTATTATAGTTCCATCTTTTGATTCTTTTAATAATTTTGATAATTCTTCTTTTAAATATTTAGAAATTTCTTTTATTTGAGATTTAGTAATAATTTCTATATCCTCATATTCTGGATAATCTATATTTACCTCAATATTTGCATTTAACATAACTAATTTATCAATTATTTCTCTTATTAAATTTGATATTTTACCTTCTATTCCATTCATAGAAAGTTTTCTTGAATTTTCTGTCTTTGATTCTATTAAATCCATAATACTTTCTGCTTCAATTAAATCTATTCTACCATTTAAAAAAGCTCTTTTTGTAAATTCTCCTGGCTCTGCAAGTCTTGCACCATTATCTAATAATAATTCTAAAATTTTATTAGTTGTTGAAATTGCACCATGACAATTTATCTCTACAATATCTTCTTTTGTAAATGTTTTTGGAGATTTCATTACACTTACCATTACTTCATCTATTATTTCATTATTATCAATTATATGACCATAATTTATAGTATGAGATTTTATCATCTTTAAGTTTTTATCAAATATTTTATCAACTATATTTATTGATTCATTTCCACTAACTCTTATTATTGAAATTGCACCAATACCTATTGCAGTTGAAATTGCGCAAATAGTATCATTCATTTTATCATCTCTTTCTTAATAATTATAACATTAAAAATTTATTTATAAAAATCTTTATTATTTTCTTTACAGTTAATTTTATAATATTTAAAAACCATCTATTTTGATGGTTTAATTACAACAGATCTATTTGGTTCTTCCCCTTCACTTTCTGTTTTAATACCTTTATAATTTTTTAATGTTTCATGAACTATTCTTCTTTCATAAGAATTCATTGAATCCATTTTTATTTCAATTTGAGTTTGAAGTACTTCTTTTGCTAATTTTTTAGATAATATTTGTATATTTTTTTCTTGTTTTTCTTTATAATTTTCTACATTTAATATTATGTTAACAAATATTCCTGTTTTATTAAATATTGATTGTCTTAATAATATTTGTATTGATTCTAATGTTTTTCCTTTTTTTCCTATTAATATTGAATTATTATTTGAATTCATTTTAATAGAAATACAATTTTGTTCTCTTTTTGTTTCTAACTGCAAATCAAGACCTAATCCTGTTACTAAGTTATTTAAGTATTCTTTTGAATATTCAATAACGTCTGTTTTAATTATTAGTCTTAATTTTATTCTTTTCTTTTTTAACAAACCTGTTATTTCTTCTTTTGTTTTATAAATTAGTTCATCTTCTTTTACATTTAATTCATTAAGAGCTTTTAATATTACTTCCTCTTCTGTTTTTCCTTCATACTCATATATTTTCATACTACTTTACCTCTTTCTTTGTACTTTTCTTTACAATTAGATTTTGAACAATAGTAAATATTGTTGATGCTATCCAATATAATGATAAAGCTACTGAAAAATTAAGTGACATTATTGCTATTAAAATAAGCATAAAATTCATCATAGTATTTGGATTAATATCATCTGTTTGTGGAGTTGGTGCTGTTTTATTTAATTTTTGTGATATATATGTAGTTCCTATTATTAATATTAATATTATTATATATTGATAATGACCTGATGTTATTGCTTTTAATGGTGTTGTTCCTAAAACTAATCCAAATAAGTTTTCTTCAAATATTACTGGTACTCTGTTTACTGCTTCTAAAAATCCAAACAATAATGGGATTTGAATGAATGCAAATAAACAACTTGAAAATGGATTTATGTCATACTTTTTATATAATGTCATCATTTCAAGAGATTTTTTATTCATTGATTCTTGATCATTTTTACCTTCATATTTTTTATTTATTCTCTCCATTTCTGGTTGCATCTTTTGCATATTTTCAGATTGTATTGCTGTTTTTTTAGTAAATGGTGCTAATAATAATCTAATTAAGATTGCTAATACTACTAAAGCTATACCATAACTATTTATTAAATCACCAATTTTTATAGTTAACCATGCAAGAGGTTTTACCACTAATGATTCCCATAAACCATTATATTTTCCATCACTTGGTACAAAATTACTACATTCTGGTAATTTATTTATATCTATTTGTTTTTTATATTTATTATATTTTTTTATAAGTCCATCACTTGTTGGTTTACATAATATATTTTCATTCAATGTTATTTTTACTTTTGAATCTTCATAATATACTGCTTGTTTTGTTTTTGGATCCTTTAATATAGTTGTACATCCTGTTATAATAAATATAACAAATAATGTTATTATTATCTTTATTGATTTTTTTCTTTTCATAATAATCTCCTAATCTAAATTGTTTGAAATCAAATTTATAAGATTGTCTTTCATTTTTTTATAATTAATCTTATTAATTTCTCTTGAAACAATTATAACATAATCTTCATTGTATTTAAACCTTAAATTACTTTTATCAATAATATCTTTTATTTGTCTTTTTATTTTATTTCGTGTTACTGCATTTCCTATTTTTTTTGAAACACATATTGCAAACCTATATCTATTTAGGTTATTTATATCCTTATATATATAAAAGTACTTATTTTTTATTGAATTTTTTTTATTCAATATTGAATTAATTTCTCTTGAACTTTTTATAATATTAATTTTTTTCATATTTTCACCTACTTATACAAAAAAAACCACAATACAAGTGGAATTTACTATTTTGATAAGGTTTTACGTCCTTTTTTTCTTCTTTTATTTAATACTTTTCCTTTTACTCTAGAAAAAAATCCATGTTTTTTTGCTTTTTTTCTATTATTAGGTTGAAAAGTTCTTTTCATTTTTGCACCTCCAAGTCATAAAAACATTACAATTATATATATTTTTTAAAAAAAAGTCAATAATTTTTTTAATTATATATTTAATGTTTTACTGTTTTTTCAGGTTGTTCTGGAATTATTTCATCTAATACTTCATCACATATTCTTTCAATACATTTAAAATTTTCTTTATTTCTGCCAATGTAACATAAATCAACTAATAAATCATAATCCTCTTTAGTTGCTTCTTTATATTTGCTAGTATCTACATAAGATCTTTTGAATCCTTTTCTATTATAAGGTGCCTCTAGATTACCTTGAGCATCATAAAAAGATCCGTCTATTCTAACTATAGCGTGTATATCATCTGATGTACATATATATATTTTTGAATTATTTTCAAAAATCTTATTTAACATATGTGCAAAGTAATAACAACTTCCTTCCATAAATATTGATGTTATAATTTCGTATTTTAGTTTTTCATCTAATTGTTGCATTCCTGGATTTTCCAAAAAATATTTTTCTGAAAATTTATCAATTATTTCATCAATTATGTCTAAAACAGACTCACTTCTTTTATTTAATAACTCTGACATTTTTAATAAATATTCATCCATAATTAACTTTCCTTTTTTATTAGTATATAACTTTTTTTTATTAAAATCAATATTTTTTATAAAAATTAATATGATATAATATAATGTAAGAAGAAATTTTATAAAATTTAAAATTTTAAATATAAAGGAGTTATATATGAAGAAAATTTTAGTTAAAGATATTTTAAATATATGTAATGCAAAATTATTTTGTGGAGATATTAATTTATCATGCAATTCTTTTTCTAATAATACTAAAAAAATAAAAAAAGGGGATATATATATTGGTATTAAAGGAAATAATTTTGATGGAAATAAATTTTTTAATGAAGCTTTTAAAAATGGGGCTAAAGCATGCATTTTAGAAAAAAAATCTTTTAATGAAGAGGATTTTGATAAAAATGAATTTAAAGATAAAACAATAATTCTTGTTGATAATTCTATTGAATCTTTACAAAAAATTGCAGAATATAAACGTTCATTATATGATATTCCTGTAATTGCAGTAACAGGTAGTGTAGGAAAAACAAGTACAAAAGATATAATTGCAAGTGTCCTTAGTAATAATTACAATGTTTTAAAAACAGAAGGAAATTATAATAATCATATAGGATTACCACTAACTATATTAAAATTAAAAAATCATGACATAATGGTTTTAGAAATGGGAATGAATAATTTAGGAGAAATACATCTTTTAAGTAAAATTGCAAAACCTACAATTGCAGTTATTACTAATATTGGTACTGCACATATTGGTAATTTAGGATCTAGAGAAAATATTTTAAAAGCTAAACTAGAAATTATCGACTTTATGGATGAAAATGGAGTGTTAATTATAAATAATGATAATGATTTATTACACAATAATTTAGATAATATTAAAAATAAAGTAAATGTAATTACTATCGGTATTGAAAATAATAGTGATTTTATGGCTAATAATATTAAATTAAATAATTTTGGAAGCAAATTTAAAATACAAAATAATATTATAAATTTAAAAATAGGAGGATATCCTTTTATATATAATACTTTAGTTGCATATTCTATAGGTAAATATTTAAAAATGAAGGAACAAAATATAATAAAAGGAATTGAAAAATTTGAATTATCTAGTAATAGAATGGAAAAAATAATTAATAAAAAAGGTGTAACTATTATAAATGATACATATAATGCTAGTTATGATTCTGTAATAAATGCTATTGATTTAATTGATAAATCTAATAATAAAAGAAAAATCTTATTATTAGCTGATATACTAGAACTTGGTAAATTTTCTAAAGAAATTCATAGTAAAATAGGTAATTATATTATTAATAAAAATATAGATTATGTAATTTTAGTTGGTAATGAAGTAAAATATATTAAGAATATTTTAGAAAAAAATGATTTTAATAATGTATATTTGTTTAGTAAAGAAGAAGAAACTTATGAATTTTTAAATAATTTTTTAAAAGAAGGTGACATTATATTAATAAAAGGTTCTCATGCAATGAATTTAATAAACATTGTTAACTATTTAAAAAAGTAAAATTAAACAATTTTACTTTTTTATTGCACAATAAAATTAGTTATAAACAGTATTAACATGTATGTTGATAAATATAAATTGTTGATAATTTTATAATTTTAGATAATTTGTGGAAAATGTGGAAAACTCTATTTTTTCCTTTTTTTATATAAAAAATTGTTAACTTTTATTGTTTATAACTTTTTTTTATGATATTTTTATGTTGAAAACTAAAAAAAATAGGTTATAATTATTTTAGAAATTAAAAACTATCTATAATTCGGGGGAGGTGGTTTTATGAATATAGAGAATATTTGGAACAGATTTTTAAGTACTATAAAAAGAAAAGTTAATACTCTTTCTTTTAATACTTGGTTTAGAGATTCTAAATTAGTAGATATAAGTGATAATAATATTATTATAATAGTTCCAACTCCTGCTCATAAAAAACATCTTGCTGAATCTTATATTGATATAATAAAAGAAATATTTAATGAAATAACTGGTACTAACTTTAATGTTGAATTTTTATTAGAAAATGAATATCAAAAGAATATAGTAAATGACAATAATGAATTAGATGAAGAAATAGGAGTACCATTTAATAATCCAGAAAAAGCAAATCTAAATCCTGATTATACCTTTGAAAATTTTATAGTAGGTGAGAGTAATAGATTTGCACAAGCAACTGCTCTTGCAGTAGCAGAAAATCCAGGAAAAATGTATAATCCTTTATTTATATATGGAAATAGTGGTCTTGGTAAAACACATTTAATGCAAGCAATTGGAAATTATATCATTAAAAATACTACAAAAAGAGTACTATATGTAACAAGTGATCAATTTATTAATGATTTTCTTGGATTAAATAAGAAAGATAAAGATGGTAAAAACTTTGATTATATTGATTTATTTAAAGATAAATATAGAAATATTGATGTATTAATAATAGATGATATTCAATTTTTAGGTAATGCTCCTAAAACACAAAATGAATTTTTCCACACATTTAATACTTTATATGATGATAAAAAACAAATTATTATTTCATCAGATAGTTCACCGGATGATTTAAAACATTTAGAAGATCGTTTAAGAACAAGATTTAATTGGGGTCTTAAAGTTAATATTTTTCCACCGGATAATGAGTTAAGAAAAGAAATATTAAGAAAAAAGATGGCTAATATGGATTTTTCTAGTCATATGAGTGAAGATGCGATTGATTATATTGCTAATATGTGTCACTCTGATGTTAGAAGTTTAGAAGGTGCATTAACAAGGGTATGTGCTTATTCAACTATATTCTTTGAAGAAGAAATAACTTTAGATCTTGCAATAGAAGCTTTAAAAGGAACTATATCATCTTCTACAAACTTTAAAAATGATATTCAAAAAATTCAAAGGGTAGTTGCTGAATATTATAATGTAAGTGTTGATGATTTAAAATCTAAAAAAAGAGTAGCAACTATTGCTTTTCCAAGACAAATTGCAATTTATCTTTCTAGAAATTTAACAGATGAATCTTTTCCAAGAATTGGAATGGAATTCGGAGGAAGAGATCATTCAACAGTAATACACTCGTGTGATAAAATTGCTAATGAAATAAAAAATAATAAACAACTAGAAAATATAATAGAAGAAATAAAGAAAAAATTAGAATAATGTTGAAAAATATAGAATATTAACATTTTTATAAACATTATAATTCTTAATTATTCTTTATAAAATAAATAAATAAAATTTTTTTCCACAATATCAACATTAATAATAAAAATAATATTTATTTAATAATAATTTATATGATATAATTAACTTAGGAGGGTTTAATATGAAATTTAGTATAAAAAAAGAAATATTATTAGAAAATTTAAATAATGTATCAAAAGCAGTTTCTTCAAAAAATGTTATTCCTGTTTTAGGAGGAATAAAATTTAATTTAACAAAAGAAGGTTTATTTTTAACTGCAACAAATAATGAAATAGATATTGAATGTTTTATTGATAAAAAATATATAGATAAAATAGAAAATACAGGTACTATAGTAATTCAAGGAAAATATTTATTAGAAATAGTTAGAAAATTACCTGATGGACTTATTAATATAGAAATTATAGATGGATTAAAGATATTAATATATACAGCAAATTCTAACTTTAATTTAAATGGAATAAATTCAAAAGAATTTCCAAATATTAGTTTAGATATATCAACAAGTCCTATTATATTAAGTAAAAAAATAATAAAAAATATAGTTAATCAAACTTTATTTGCAACATCAACACAAGAATCAAGACCTATTTTAACAGGAATTAACTTTAAAATTGAAAATGATCAAATGGAATGTATTTCAACAGATTCTTATAGATTATCAAAAAAAATAATTAAATTAGATAATGTTGTTGATAATTTAATAAATATAGTAATACCTGGTAAAAATTTAGGTGAATTATTTAAAATTTTAAATGAAGAAGATGAAAATGTAGAAATTCATATTTTCTCAAATAAAATCTTGTTCAAATTTGATAATATTTTATTCCAATCAAGATTATTAAATGGAACATTCCCAGATACATCTAGATTAATACCAACTGAATTTGAATTAGAAATAAAAACTGATTTAGAAGAATTATATAGAGTTATTGATAGAGCAGCATTATTAACTAGTGAAAAAGAGAAAAATGTTATTAAATTTGAAACAAATGGAAATGAAGCAATTATAAGTTCAAATACTCCTGAAATAGGTAAAGTAGAAGAAAAATTATCTATTACTAAAAATAAAGATTTTGATATGAAAATTGCATTTTCATCAAAATATATGATGGAAGCTTTAAAAACAATTAATAGTAAGGATATTAGAATTTTACTAAATTCAGATGTTAAACCAATTATATTAAAAACAGATGAAGATGAAAATTTAATACAATTATTATTACCAATTAAGACATATTAAAAGAAAAAGTAAAAATTTTTCTTTTTTTTACAAATCTCGACCATTTTTTCATTTTTTTTGGGTTTAATAGGGGAAAAATATTTTTTTTAGCGAAAATATTTTATGAAAGAGGAGGAAAAAAATGAAAAATTATGAAATTAATTCTAGTACAATTGCTCTTATACCAATAAATGATTATCAAACAAAAGTTATAGAATTATCAAATTCTTTCATAGTAGATATGAATTCCATGAAAATAATAGAGAGAAGTTGTGAATTCTTTGGTAGTTCTTATATAGGTAGACATGAAGGAACTAAAAGATTAATAGGTATAAGCTATAAATCTCCAATTATAATAGAAGAAAGTAGAAATATAATATATTTTCCAACTACATCACCACGATTAGATGATTGTGCATGGTTTAGTTTAAAACATATATTAAATTATGAGGATAGTAATGGAAAATCATTAATATATTTTGAAAATGGAGAGAAAATAGAAATAGATATTTCAATAAATTCGTTTGATAATCAGTTTTTAAGAGCAACAAAATTAGAATCAATATTAAGAAAACAAAAGCAAAAATTTGAATAATAATTTAATAAAATTTGAATGATTTTATAAATTGTTAGAAATATGATAAAAAAGAGTATATTTTTATAAAAAACCTATAAAAATATCTTTTTTTATGGTATAATATTATTGTATGTATGGGAGCATTATTTAAGTATTAAGGTGAGAATATGAGTGTTAAAATAGGTTTAAAATGATTTTAAGTAAAATTTCTATAACAAATTTTAGAAATTATTCTAATTTAAAACTAGATTTTAATAAAAAAATAAATATTTTCATCGGAAATAATGCGCAAGGTAAAACAAATATTCTAGAAAGTATATATGTTTTATCTATTACAAAATCACATAGATGTTCAAAAGATTTGTTTTTAATTAAAAATAATGAAGTTTTTTCAAAAATTAATGGGTGTATAATCCATGAAAATTCTTTAAGAAAAAATTATGAAATTTTAATTAATGAACATGGAAAAAAAGTTAGTATTAATGATGTACCACTTAGAAAAACAAGTGAATATATATCAAATATTAATACTATTATGTTTTGTCCTGATGATCTTGAAATAATTAAAGGTCCACCAAATGGTAGAAGATATTTTTTAAATATAGAAATAGGTCAATTTTACAATAATTATTTAAAAATATTAAATAATTATAATAAAGTTTTAAAAAATAGAAATGAATATTTAAAAAATAATCTAAACAATTTTAATAATATTTATTTTGATGTACTTACGGATGAAATAATAAATTTAAATATACAAATAATTAAATATAGAAATGATTTTATAAATAAAATCAATTTTTATATAAAAAAAATTTATAAAGATCTAGTAGGTAATGACGAAATATATATAAAATATGATACATTTGTGGAAATATTAGATGATAAAAAAATTTATAAAGAAATAAAGAAAAAATTTAATAAAATTCTTTATCAAGAAAAACAACAAGGGACAACATTAATTGGAATTCATAGAGATGATTTTTCTATATATTTGAATGATGTAAAAATAAATAATTATGGTTCACAAGGACAGCATAGAATATCAATATTGTGTTTTAAACTAGCAGAAATAGAAATGATGAGAGAAAATAAGTATATAAAACCAATATTACTTTTAGATGATATATTTAGTGAATTAGATAATGAAAAGAAAAATAATATTTTAAAATATATAGATAATGATTTACAAATTTTTATAACATCTACTGACATAAATAACATAGACAATAGTTTAATAAAAAATGCTGATATTTTTTATGTTGAAGATTCAAATATTACAAGAAGAGGTGAATTAAATGGCAAAGAATGATTATGATGCTTCTTCAATTCAAGTATTGGAAGGCTTAGAAGCAGTAAGAAAAAGACCAGGTATGTATATAGGAACTACTGATGTAAAAGGATTACATCATTTAGTATGGGAAATAGTTGATAATGCAATAGATGAAGCATTAGCAGGATACTGTAAAAATATTGAAATAATAATAAATAGAGGTAATTCTATTACAGTAAAAGATGATGGTAGGGGAATTCCCGTTGAAATTCATCCTAAAACTGGATTATCAACAGTAGAAACAGTTTATACTGTTCTTCATGCCGGAGGTAAATTTGGTGGTGGAGGATATAAAGTATCTGGAGGTCTTCATGGTGTAGGAGCATCGGTTGTTAATGCTTTATCAAGTTGGGTAAATGTAAAAGTATACAAAGATGGAAAAATATATGAAATTAAATTTGAAAATGGTGGTAAAACAGTACAAAAATTAACTGTTATTGGTGAATGTGATAAAAATATTTCAGGAACAACTGTTTCATTTAAACCAGATGAAGATATTTTTGATACAGATATTTACGATTATAATACATTAAAAGTTAGAACTAGAGAATTAGCATTTTTAAATAAAGGATTAAAATTAACATTAAGAGATTTAAGAGACGATAATAATGTTATAGAAGAAACATTCTGTTATGAGGGTGGAATTAGTGAATATGTAAAATATTTAAATAAAAATAAGACTCCAATTCATAATGAAATAATTCATCTGGAAGGTGAAGAAAATAATATAATTTTTGAAGTGGCAATGCAATATAATTCTGGTTATAGTGATAGCATATATTCATTTGTTAATAATATAAATACACATGATGGAGGAACTCATGAAGAGGGAGTTAAAAGAGCATTAACTAGATTAATAAATAATTATGCTAGAAAGACAAATATATTAAAAGAAAAAGATGAATCTTTAACTGGTGATGATGTAAAAGAAGGATTAACAATGATCATTTCTTGTAAACATCCTAATCCACAATTTGAAGGTCAAACAAAAGGAAGACTTGGAAATTCAGAAGTTAGAAAAATAGCTGATAATGTATTTGCAGAAGGATTTGAAAGATTTTTAATGGAAAATCCGGATGAAGCAAGAATTATTGTGGAAAAATCAATAACTGCATCAAGAGCAAGACAAGCAGCAAAGAAAGCAAGAGAATTAACAAGAAGAAAAAGTGATTTAGATGTAGTTAATTTTGGTGGAAAACTTAATGATTGTAAAGAAAAAGACCCAAGTGTTTGTGAAATATTTATAGTTGAGGGTGATTCAGCTGGAGGTTCAGCAATAAAAGGTAGAGATTCAATGACTCAGGCTATATTACCACTTAGAGGAAAAATATTAAATGTAGAAAAAGCAAGACTTGATAGGGCATTATCAAATGAAGAAATAAGAACAATAATTACTGCTTTTGGGACAGGAATAGGTGAAGAATTTGATATTAATAAATTAAGGTATGACAAAATAATAATAATGACAGATGCAGATGTTGATGGATCACATATTAGAGTATTACTTTTAACTTTATTTTATAGATTTTTTAGACCTATTGTGGAAACAGGACATGTATATGCTGCACAACCACCGTTATTTTCTATAAGTCATGGTAAAACTATAAAATATGTTCTTAATGAAGAAGAAAGAGATGATTATATAGCTTCATTAAATCCTAATACAAAATATGAAGTAAAGAGAATGAAAGGTTTAGGAGAAATGGATGCTGAAGAATTAAATGAAACAACTATGGATATTAATAAAAGAGTACTTAGAAAGATAACAATAAGTGATGCAATTGCTGCAGATGAAGCTTTTTCAAAATTAATGGGTGAAGAAGTAGAACCAAGAAGACAATTTATAGAAGAAAATGCAAAATATGCAGAAAATTTAGATATATAGAAAGGAGTATAAATAATGGATCATAGTAGAGATAGATTAGAAGAAAATAATATTGTAGATGAAATAGAATCATCATTTATAGAATATTCTATGAGTGTAATAGTATCACGTGCTCTTCCAGATTTAAGAGATGGTCTAAAACCTGTACATAGAAGAATTTTATGGTCAATGTATGAATCAGGATATACTCCAGATAAGCCTCATAAAAAATCAGCTCGTATTGTTGGTGATGTTATGGGTAAATATCACCCACATGGTGATTCAAGTATATATGAAGCAATGGTTCGTATGGCTCAAGATTTCAGTTATAGAAATATGTTAGTAGATGGTCATGGAAACTTTGGTAATATAGAGGGATATGGAGCAGCTGCAATGCGTTATACTGAATCTAGATTATCAAAGATTTCACTTGAAATGCTTAGAGATATAAATAAAAATACTGTTAATTTTAAACCAAACTTTGATGAATCAGAAAAAGAACCAGAAATATTACCATCTAGATTTCCTAATATATTAGTAAATGGAACAATGGGTATTGCAGTTGGTATGGCAACAAATATTCCACCACATAATCTAGGTGAAGTAATAGATGGATGTATTGCATATATAGATAATCCAGAAATAGATACAACTGGATTAATGGAATATATAAAAGGGCCAGATTTTCCAACTGGAGGTATAATACTAGGTAATAGTGGAATAAAAAAAGCATATGAAACAGGAAGAGGAACTATTACAATTAGAAGTAGAGCAAGAATAGAAGAAGAAAAAGGAAAACATTTAATAATAATAGATGAAGTTCCATATGGTGTTAATACTATGGAATTGAAAAATAAGGTAGCAGAACTTGTTCACAATAAAACAATTGATGGTATTGCAGATTATCATACAGATTTAAAAAATGGAGTTAAAATAACAATAACTTTAAAGAAAGATGCAAATGCTCAAGTAGTTTTAAACAATTTATATAAACATACATCTTTTCAAACAAATTTTGGAATAATATTTTTAATGCTTGATCATGGTGTTCCTAAAACACTTGGTATTAAAGAAATTATATCAAAATATATTGAATATCAAAAAGAAGTTATAATAAGAAGAACAAAATTTGATTTGGATAAAGCAGAGAAAAGAGTACATATATTAGAAGGTTTAAAAATTGCATTAGATCATATAGATGAGGTTATTAAATTAATAAGAGGTTCAAAATCTGACGAAGAAGCAAAAAATGGTCTAATGAATAAATTTGGATTAAGTGAAGCACAAGCCGATGCAATCCTAGAAATGAAATTAAGAAGATTAACAGGATTAGAAAGAGACAAAATTGAAAATGAACTTAATGAATTATTAGCAAGAATAAAAGAATTAAAATCAATATTAGAATCTGATGAAAAAGTTTATGCAATAATAAAAGAAGAATTATTAGAAATTAAAAATAAATATGGTGATGAGAGAAGAACATCTATAGATATGACAGCAATTGATTATATAGAAGATGAATCATTAATACCAGTAGAAGATATTGTCGTAACTTTAACTAAAAAAGGATATATTAAAAGATTAGCAGTAGATACATATAAAGTTCAAAATAAAGGTGGAGTAGGAGTTAAAGGAATGTCCACAAATGAAGAAGATTTTGTTGAACAATTGTTAACAATAACAACTCACGATTATGTATTATTCTTTTCAAATAAAGGAAGAGTTTATAGAATAAAAGGATATGAAATACCAGAATTTAGTAGACAAGCAAAAGGAATACCAATAATAAATTTATTACCAATAGAAAAAGATGAATATATAACTACATTATTGAGTATATCAAAAGAAGATGATAGTAAATACATAACTTTTGTTACTAAAAAAGGTCTTGTTAAAAGAACAAATCTATCAGAATTTGATAGCATAAGAAAGAGTGGAAAAATAGCAATATCATTAAAGGAAAATGATGAATTATTATCTGTAAATAAGACAAATGGAAAAAATGAAATAGTAATTGGAGCATCAAATGGTAGACTTGTAAGATTTAATGAAAATGAAATAAGAATAATGGGTAGAACAGCAAGTGGTGTTAAAGGAATAAATATATCTGAAGATGATATATGTGTAAGTGCTGAAAAGGTTAATGATAATAGTGATATCTTAATAATTACTGAAAATGGTTATGGAAAAAGAACTAAAATTTCTGAATATAGACTTACTCATAGAGGAAGTAAAGGAGTAAAAGCACTAAATGTAACAGAAAAGAATGGATCATTAGTAGCAGTTAAAAATGTTAATGATGACGAAGATTTAATGATTATAACAGATAGTGGAATAATTATAAAAATTCCAATTGATCAAGTATCAAAAATGAGTAGAGTTACTCAAGGTGTTAGATTGATTAATTTAAAAGATAATCAAAAAGTTACAACAATATCAACAACACCACAAAAAGAACAAGAAATGGAAAAAAATGAGACAGAATAATGTTGAAGTTGTCAATAAAAAGTAGACACTAAAAAAGTAATTATTTAAAACCTAGTTGAGTTCGATATTCAACTGGGTTT
>CANRCC010000002.1 GCA_947629025.1 uncultured Bacilli bacterium
ACTTAGATATAAATCTAATCTCAAAATATACAGGCTTATCAATAGATGAAATTGAATCATTAAAATGATTCTTTTTTAAAAGATAAAATGGTTAATACTCATAAATATAATACCTATTATAAAGAATATTGAAGATAATTTATTCTGATTATAACTTTTTGCTTCTGGAAGTAATTCATAAAATGATATATGCGTCATTATACCTGCAATAAAGGCAAAAAGCATACCCATAAATGAATCAGTTATTAAATTTTTTAAGAATAAAAATGCTATTAAAGCTCCAAAAGGTTCAGATAATGCACTTACAAATGTATATAAAAATGATTTCTTTTTACTTTTTGTAGAATAATATATAGGTACTGATATACTTATTCCCTCTGGAATATTATGCATCGCAATTGCAAGTGCAAGAGAAATACCTAATTTTTTATCTATACTTGATGCCATAAATGTTGCAATTCCCTCTGGAATATTATGTAATACTATCGCAAGCATAGATATTATACCTACTCTAAATAATTTACTATGATTTTTATTATTATCTGGCATTTTTTTATCTATAAACATTGATGTTAAAACTCCTATACTTAAAAATATACCAAAGAATAATATACTTGCTAAATTACTATAATTTTTAGTTAATAATAAAACAGATTCTGGAACTAAATCTAAAAGAGAAACACAAAGCATAACACCTGCTGCAAATGACAAAGATGAAACAATTATTTTATTTGAGTCTTTTTTAGAAATAAATATTATAAGCATACCAAGCATAGTTGATAATCCAGCTAATGAAGTAATTAAAAAACTATAACTAACACTCATATTATCACCTATTATAATAAAATGAGTTTTATATTCATATTAGAACTATCTTATATAATAAAATTAATTTTCTTTTTTTATTATATAAATATCACTTCCAGTATAAAATGCATAAAATATTTCATCTAAATTTATGTTTTTAGATTTAATTATTGATTTTAGCCATTTTCTATTTTTATTTATATAAACTAGATTTTTTTCTTCTATAATTCCATCTAATACTATTGGCAGTGGAAATACATTATTATTATCATCCTTTTTTTGAAATACAGATAATTTACCATTTGTTTCTAGTACTGCATAATCTACCTCTTCTATTGATCTTATTCCTTTATCTCTTAGTTGAAGTAATAAATCACTTAAATTATATTTTTGTTTTGTCATCTCTAAAAAATTTAATTTACCATTTGAAATAATAACACTTTCTTTGCCATCTAATATATCTCTAAATTTATTACTTTTTAAAGATATTTTTGCAAATAATACTTGAAATAAAACAAGTATACAAGCAGGTACTAATACAAACCATATTGGTTCTTTATAATTTTCTATACTAATTGCAATTAATTGTGAAATAAGCATAGATATTATAAGATCAAAAACACCAAGCTCCCCTACTTCTCTTTTTCCCATTATCTTATATGATATTACGACTACCATATAAAAAAATATTGTTCTAAATATTATAGTAAATATCATTTTATCACCTATTTTATTTTGTTTTAATTCATACTTTTTTATACATTAGAATAAATTTAATTAGGAAGTGATTAAATGAAATATATAAAAACTATTATATTATTCTTTTCTCTATTAATAATATTAAATTTAATATCTACAATTTTATATTATTTTAATATTACTAGTAGTTCATTTAATAATATTTTAAAAATAATAATATATATTATTACATTCTTAGTATCTGGTATATATATTGGAAGAAATTCAAATAAAAAAGGATGGTTTGAAGGATTAAAAGTATCATTAATATTTATTTTAATATTTGTTATATTATCATTAATTACTAGATATGATTTTAATATTAAACAAATTATTTACTATTTAATTAGTATAGTTACAATAGTATTTGGAAGTATGATTGGAATAAATTTTAAAAAAAGAAATAAAAGTTAGTTTTTATTTCTTTTTATTATATTTTTTTATAAATTCTTCTTTAAATTCTAATATATTATCATTATCTATTGCACATCTTAAATCTTCAGTTAATTTTATTAAAAATCTAATATTATGTATTGATAATAGTCTACCTGCTAATTGTTCTTTTGATATTAATAAATGTCTAATATAGCTTTTAGTATAATGAGTACATGTATAACAATCGCAATTATCTTCAATTGGAGTAAAATCTTCTTTATATTTTAAATTTCTAAGATTAATTTTACCATCTCTAGTAAATGCATTACCATGTCTTGCTATTCTTGTTGGAAGTACACAATCAAACATATCAATTCCTCTAATAACACCTTCAATTATATCAATTGGTTCTCCAACACCCATCAAGTATCTAGGTTTATCTTCTGGCAAATAAGGAATTGAATAGTCAATAGCATTATACATATCTTCTTTTGATTCACCATCATTTGCAACTCCACCTATACTATATCCATCAAAATCAAGTTCAACAGTTTTTTTAGCAGAAAATTCTCTTAAATCTTTATATGCTCCGCCTTGAACTATACCAAATAATGATTGATTTATATTATTATGTACATCTTTACCTCTTTTGGCCCATCTAAGTGTTCTTTCAATACTATTTTTCATATATTTATAATCTGCACTTGCAGGTGGACATTCATCAAAACTCATAGCAATATCACTATCTAATTTATTTTGAATTTCAATACTTTTCTCTGGTGTTAAAAATAAACTTGCTCCATCAATATGACTTTTAAATTTTACTCCATCTTCTGATATATCTTTTGGTTTTGCTAAAGAAAATACTTGAAATCCACCTGAATCAGTAAGTATAGGTCCATCATAATTCATAAATTTATGTAATCCTCCTACTTTACTTACTACATCTTCACCAGGTCTTAACCATAAATGATATGTATTAGAAAGAATAATCGCACTATTCATTGCTTTTAATTCTTCTGGTACAAGAGTTTTAACATTCGCAAGTGTCCCAACAGGCATAAACATAGGAGTTTCAAAAGATCCATGATTTGTATTTATAATACCATGTCTTGCTTTTGAATTATTATCTTGTTTTAATAATTTATATTTTATTTTCATAGTATTCCTCTTTTCATATATAATTATAACATGTATAATACTTAATAGTAAATTGATATTTTTTTAAACTTATGTAAAATATTATTTGAATTTATTAAATTTAAAATATATAATTAAAGCAGGTGATTTTTATGTATAGATATCAATATAATGAAAGTTTAAAATATATTATTAATGATAATATTAATCAAATTAAAAATTTTAATAATCTAACAAATGAAGATAAAGTTTTTATAGAAGAAAAAGCAAAAGAATTAAGAGAAAGATTTAATAGAGATAATTTTAATAATGAATATTATAATAAATTACTTTATTTTATTTATAAAACTAATTATTCATTATTATATAAATTATCAAGAGAAAAAAAGCTTGCACTTATTATTGAAACTATAGATCCGAATATGGATATGTATAGAATATATGAAGATAATTGTAATGTAAAATATATTGAAGAAGATATAAGAAAAGAATTTGGTTTTTATGATAAAGATTTAATTAGGGCTGAAAAATTATATATAGAAAGATTTTATGATAATAGTGAATTTTCATTTACAAAAAAATTAGAACCATAGGTTCTAATTAAAATACTTATATACGTATTTATTATTGCTTTCAGATGATACAGTATATCCATTATCTTCTGCACATTTTATACTATGTATATTACTTTTATCTATTACTAGTTTAATATCCTTTGCATTTGTATATTCCATAATATACTGAGTTATTAAACCTAAAGTTTTACTACCATACCCTTTATTTCTGTAATGTTTTCTTATAATATACCATAACTCTAAAATACCCTCTTTATCAATATCTTTAGTGCCAATTATACCAACTTTTTTCTTTTCTGCATTAATTATATATGTTTTCCCATATTCAAATTCATCTTCACTTGTAGGTTCTTGCAAAAATGAATCAAGATTTGATGAAATATTTAATATTCCTGGTGTTTTTTTAAGTTCATCAATAAGAGAGATATGTGAAGATTCATATTTTCTTAGTGCTTCTAATTCTTCACTTCTTAATTTTATCATAATACCACCTCTTTTTTTGTGCATACTATATCACAAAAAGCAAAAAAAAGCAAATTATTTGATAAACATAGAATCTCCAAATGAGAAAAATCTATATTTATTATCAACTGCTTTTTTATATGCATTCATTATATTATCTTTACCTGCAAATGCGCAAACAAGCATTACAAGTGTTGATTTTGGAAGATGAAAATTAGTAATTAATGAATCTATTGCTTTAAATTTATATCCTGGATATATAAATATATCAGTCCAACCAGAACATTCTTTAAATTTACCATATAAATTCATAATAGTTTCAAGTGTTCTTGTAGTAGTTGTACCTACTGATATAATTCTTCTATTTTCTTTTTTAGCTAAATTAAGTATATCTGCTGTTTCTTCACTCATTTGATAATATTCACTATGCATTTTATGATTAGTAATATCATCTTCTGAAACAGGTCTAAATGTTCCAAGTCCTACATGAAGTGTTACTTCTGTTATAATAATTTCTTTTTCTTTTATTTTTGTAAGTAATTCTTCAGTAAAATGAAATCCTGCGGTAGGCGCTGCTGCACTACCATTAATTTTTGCATATACTGTTTGATATCTTGACTTATCATTTAATTTTTCATGTATATATGGAGGAAGTGGCATTTCTCCTAATTTATCTAATATTTCTAAAAATATTCCATCATATATAAACTTAAAATTTCTAATACCATCTTCACCTTCTGATACACACTTTGCCTTTAATATATTTTCAAAATTAATAATAGTACCAACTTTTACTCTTCTAGCTGGCTTACATAAACATTGCCAAATATCATCACCTAAATCTTTAAGCATAAGTATTTCAATAGTAGCATTTGTTTCTTCCTTTATTCCGATAAGTCTTGCAGGTATAACTTTAGAATTATTTATAACAAGTACATCACCTTTATTTAGATAATTAATAATATTATCAAATCTTTCATGCGATATATCTCCTGTGTTTTTATCTAAAACAAGTAATTTAGAATGATCTCTTTCTTTTAGGGGTGTTTGCGCAATTAATTCTTCTGGTAAATAGTAGTCAAAATCACTTGTTTTCATAATTTCATACCTCCATTATTTTCATCTTTCTTATATATTTTTTCTAAATCATCTATATCTATATTATTAATATTTTTAAATAATAACATAGATTCCATAGTTTCTTTATCAATTTTTTCTAAATCATCAGAAAAAGAAAAAATTATATCTACTAAATCTGATAACAATGATATTTCTTTAATTAATGTATTACTTATACTTCTTATTTTTATAACTAATTGTATAAATTTGTATTTTATATCATCACTATATGTTTTTATTAGTAAAATTGAATCAATATTATCAACTATATGTTGATCAATCTTATCAAAAAAGAATGCGATTTGATTTAAATAATAATTATGAATATTATCTATTGTATAAATTGATAACTCCATATCATCTTTATTATCATCATTATATATTAAATATATATCAAGTATATTTTTACCATTATTTAATGCATCTATTATATCAACCATTAAAACTTTCTTATCTTTTTTTTCATTATTAATTATTTTTTTAATTCCAGTATTTGATAAAGTATTAGCTATATCTAAATATGATTTTGGATTTATTTCATCCATTTCACAAAAAGATTTTAGTATAACTGATAAATATTCATCATCATTTATAAATATCTTTCCTTTTGATTTAAATGCTAAGTAAAAATATTCAAGCATCAAATAATATTTATTTGAATCATCTTCATCATATGTTACTTTATCAAAATTACTAATAAATCTATCAATTAATTTACTAGATAATAATCTTTTATTTTCATTCAAATATAATTCTTTTAAAAAGTCATATAATATTTTAAAATTATCATCAAGTAATTCTTTATTTTTAGTTTCAAACTTTTTTATGTCATTATATGATTTTTTTATTAATTCATCTAATTTTTCATTTTTACTATTCTTTTTAAGTTCATTAAAATCAACTATATTACCCATAACAACACTTCCAATATATATTTAATCAAATAATCCCTCTTGATGTACAATACCTAAATGTTCATATGCTTTTTTAGTAACAACTCTACCTCTATTAGTTCTTTTTAAATATCCATTTTGAAGAAGATAAGGTTCATATACATCTTCAATTGTACTTGCTTCTTCTCCTATTGATGATGCAAGTGCATCAATACCAACAGGTCCACCATTAAATTTATATATTATAGCTTTAAGCAAATTATGATCTGTATCATCAAGTCCCTCTGAATCAACTTTTAATCTATCAAGAGATGTTTTAGTTATATCTATATCAATAATTCCATTACCATTAACAAGAGCAAAATCTCTTACTCTTTTTAATAAACGATTAGCAATTCTAGGAGTACCTCTTGCTCTTTTAGCAAGTTCAAGTGCTGCTTCTTCTTCTATTTCTACATCAAATACATTAGCAGTTCTCTTTATAATTGTTGTTAAATCTTTAATTGTATAATATTCAAGTTTTGATATTATTCCAAATCTATCTCTTAACGGTGATGTTAAATCACCTACTCTTGTAGTTGCACCAACAAGTGTAAAAGGAGGTAAATCTATTTTAATACTTCTACTTGATCCATCATTTCCAATTATTATATCTAAAGTAAAATCTTCCATAGCAGAATAAAGTACTTCTTCTATTACCCTAGGCATTCTATGTATTTCATCAATAAAAAGTACATCCCCCTCTTCTAAGGATGATAAAATTGCTGCTAAATCACCTGTTTTTTCTATTGCTGGACCACTAGATGTTTTAATATTTTTACCAAGTTCATTTGAAATTATATAAGCAAGTGTTGTTTTTCCAAGTCCAGGTGGACCATATAACAATGTATGATCTAATGGTTCATCTCTTAATTTAGCTGCTTCAATAAATATTTTCATATTTTCTTTAACATCATCTTGACCAATATATTCTTTTAAATATTGTGGTCTTAATGAAAGCTCATAATCATCTTCAATTTGTTTTTCTTCATCTAATAATCTTTCCATACTGCCTCCTATTTTAACATTAATTTTAATGCTTCTTTTATTTTTTGTTCAATTGGAATATCTTTTGGTACATTTTTAATAACTTTATTTATATCATTAGTCTTATATCCAAGAGCCTTTAGGGCACCAACAAGTTCATCATCTACTATATTAACATCATCTTTCTTACTAACTAATTTTCCTTTTAAATCTAGTATTATTTGTCTTGCTACTTTATCTCCAATTTTAGGAAATTTTTTTAAATATAAAATATTTTCTCTTTCAATTGCATCTATAATTGATGAAAAAGATGATGTTGCAAACATAGGTATAGCCATTTTAGGACCTAGACCTTTAACACTAATTAATTTTAAAAATAAGTCTCTTTCTTCTTTAGTTTTAAATCCAAATAATGAATCTTCATCTTCTCTTATATTTTCATATACATATACTTTATATTCTTCACCAATTTCAAAAGAATATGGATTTGCTACATATATCTTATAACCTATATTTGAAACATTTACTACTATATATCCTGCATCTACATCATCTATAATACCTTTTATAAATTCGAACATATGTTATCACTCCTAAACTAATTATAACATAAAAAAACTATAATTTGTTAATTATAGTTAATATTTTTAATTTAATTATTAACGCAAGTACCCTCACCTGGTTTAATACCATCTTTATATACTTTATCTACTGCTTTACATGATGCTTTTGTTACAAAATCTGTTAAATAACCACCAAACATTTTAATAATAAATATTGAAAAAATAGTTATTAAAGTTATTATTAAAATATACTCAACAAATGTTTTTGTCTTTTTATTCATTTAATCAGCTCCATTATCAAAGAAAAGTATACATTCTTTTTTTATATTTGTCAATTTATAAATCAACTTAAATCTTTGATAATGTTTTAAATATTATGTTTCTTATTTATATTATCATTATATTCAAAATCTATTCTATCTTTATTAACTCCAAATCTAGCACGAAGATATTTTTCCATACCAGGTGTATTCATCATACTTTTATATTCTTCTATTGATGGTTTTTCAATAGGTTTAACAAAATAATCTATATTAGAGAAATCAGTACCTATATTAAAACCTGGCAAATTTCTTTCATTATTTTTGTATGGAATACTTATATATACATATAAATCTGGATATATATTTGAATTATTTGTAACTTTCATAACATCTGGATAAACTCTTTCTTTAACGATTTTATCAGTATTCTCACTACCATCTTCCCATTTTTCTTGTTTTTCATAATATTCAATACCATTTAAGTCATATTTTTTTAATATTCTAATATATTCTGTTTTACTATAATTATCATTAGATTTTGTAGTAACATTACTTAATCCCTCATAATAAGAACTAAAATCAATACCAAGATCTGTCATTTTTATACTAGTAGTTATAGTATTTTTCTTACTATCTTTACTAATATCATCTACAATTTTATCTAAAGTATCAGTTATTTGTATTTTCTTACTATCTTCTAATGTTAGTTTATAATAAATTTTATCTGAAGATTCTTTATTACTACTAACAATAATACTATTTTTATCTATATTTAAAGAGCAATCTTTAAAACTATTTATTCTAGATATAATATCATTAATAATTTCTTTAAAACTATTATTTTCTAACATACTCCTATCAATATTATTTTTAATAAAAAACCCTATTAATTGTTCGCTTTTAATTGACATAACCACTTCTCCTTATTATCTATATTTAAAATAGCATTTAATTTATATATTGTCAATGTTTTTGTAAACTAGTATGTAAATAAAAAGAATAGATAACTATTCTTTAAACTCAAATTCAAAATCAAGGATTCTAACAATATCTCCCTCTTTAATTCCCATTTCTTTTAACTTATCATCTATTCCCATTTTTCTTAATTTATTAGAAAATCTTCTTACACCCTCATCAGTAAATTTAGTCATTCTTAATAATTTTTCTACTTTTTCTCCCTTAACTACATAAATATTATTTTCTTTTGTAATTTCAAATGGTTTTTCTTCTTTAAATTTATATAGAACATGACTTTCAAACTGATCTTCTTCATATATAGGATAACTTTCTTCTTCATCTAATTTATCTGCAATTGCACATAATACATCAGGTATACCATCACCGTTTATAGCAGATATTTCATATACTTTATCAGATACTTTTTCTTTAAATTTCTTTAAATTTTCTTTTGCTGATTCCATATCCATTTTATTTGCAATTATTATTTGTGGTTTTTTTAATATTTTTGGATTAAATTCTTCAAGTTCTTTATTAATTTTAACGTAATCTTCATA
Organism: uncultured Bacilli bacterium; assembly: GCA_947629025.1. Classification (GTDB taxonomy): domain Bacteria; phylum Bacillota_I; class Bacilli_A; order RF39; family UBA660; genus CAG-433. The sequence goes on from CANRCC010000002.1 coordinate 9,476, forward strand.
AGGATCTCTACCCTCAATAGCACTCATATCTATAATATGCGCAATTACTCTTGTTCTTTCAATGTGTTTTAAAAATTGATCTCCAAGTCCATCTCCTTTTGATGCACCCTCAATAAGTCCAGGAAGATCTGCTGCGACAAAAACACGATTATCTTTAGTCTTAACAACACCTAAATTAGGTGATAATGTTGTAAAATGATAAGCAGCTATTTTAGGTTTTGCTCTTGATATTTTTGATATTAATGTTGATTTACCTACACTTGGCATTCCAACAAATCCAACATCTGCAAGTAATTTTAATTCTACTTTTAATTTTCTTTCTTCACCAGGTTCTCCATTTTCTGAAAAATTAGGTGCAGGATTAGTTGCAGTTGCAAATGCAGTATTTCCTCTTCCACCTCTTCCACCTTTAGCTACTACTACTTCATCATTTTCTTTTGTTAAATCTGCTAATATTAAGCCTGTATCCATATCGGTTACTGTTGTTCCTTGAGGTACTTTAATTATTATGTTTTCTGCATTTTTTCCATTTTTATTACTACCAAGACCATTTGCGCCTTTATTTCCTTTTATTAATTTTTTATATCTTAAATCAAGTAGTGTCTTAAGTCCTAAATCAACTTTAAAAATAATATCTGCACCCTTTCCTCCATTACCTCCAAAAGGGCCACCCATAGGAATATATTTTTCTCTTCTAAATGCAGTACAGCCATCTCCACCATTACCTGCTTTTACATCTACTATTACCTCATCTACAAACATATAATTCACCTCCCTTTAGATAAATTAATTTTTAAAGAATGCATCTACATAATATACTGGTCTATGTTCTTTAAAATATTGTTTTTCAAAATCAGTCATAACATTTTCTATTTTTCTTTCATCTTTATGTAAATCTAAACTAACTTTATTAAAAGAATACCAATAATTACTTAAACTTTCAAGTGAAGATGCAAATAATATTTTATTATCAGTCTTTAAAATTATGTGCTTATCTTTTTTAAATATTCTATCATATAATTTTAGATAACTTTCATGAGTAAATCTTTTCTTTTCATCTTGTTTTTTAGGCCAAGGTTCTGAAAATGTTAGATATATAGTATCAATTTCTTTACCAAAATAATTAATAATATTTCTAGCATCTGCACAAATAATCTTTAAATTTTTTAAATTTTGACCTTTAATATTATTAATTGCAGTAGCAGTTTGTGACTTATCTAATTCTAGACCAATATAATTAATATTTGGATTATTTTTAGCCATTTGAATTATAAAACTACCTCTTCCCATACCAAGTTCTAAACATATCTTATTATTATTATTAAATAAACTAGACCATTTTCCTTTATAACTTTCAGGATTTTTAACAAGATAAGAACTATTTTCTATAATTTTTTCAGCATTTTTTACAACATTATAACGCATAATTTCACACTCCAATTTATATATAAAAAATATCATCACATAGATGATATTTAAATTTCTTCATATACACTAACTTGTTTTTTATCTCTACCTTTACGTTCAAATTTAACATAACCATCAATTTTAGCAAATAAAGTGTGATCTACACCCATACCAACATTTTTACCAGGATAAATTCTTGTTCCTCTTTGACGATATATAATTGAACCAGCTTGGATAAATTGTCCATCAGCTGCTTTTGCACCTAATCTTCTACCTGCTGAATCACGACCATTATGTGTTGATCCTTGTGCCTTAACGTGGGCAAATTTTTGTATATTTAAAATCAATTTAATCATATAGTTTACCTCCTTAATATTTTAATATTTTTAGGATAATCTTTTTCAAGACTTTCTAACATGAATACCATATTATTTATAAGTTTCTTGACAATTTCATTTTCATTTAATAATTCAACTATTATTTTATTATCTAAATCTTCATAATTAATTGAATCACTATCAATTTCTAATATAGCATTAATTGTAGTTATTACTATCGAACTAACTGATGCACACACAATATCTTTTCCAATTTCATCATAATAAGCATGCCCAGATATCTCTATTTTATTATTATCTAACTTTACTTTAATCATAACTAATTATTTTATTGATTTGATAACTACCTTAGTATATGGTTGTCTATGACCTTGTGTTTTATGATAGTTTTTCTTTTGATTATATTTAAATATAACTACTTTTCTTTGCTTTCCTTGCTTAACAATTTCACCAACAACTTTTGCATCACTAACATAAGGGTTACCAACTTTACCATCTAAGTAAACAACTTTATCAAATGTTACTTTATCTTTAGGCATTCCAGGAACTTTTTCAATATAAATCTCCATTCCTTCTTCTACAGAATATTGTTTACCACCAGTTTCAATAATTGCTTTCACTAAGTATACCTCCTTTATTAATTATTCTAAGACTCGCCATTAAGGTGCATATAAATGCTTATAACCTTTTCAGTGCGGTTGTAGAGCCAAACTAAGAAGGCTTTACAAACATTAAGATTTTACCATAAATTACATATAAATGTCAATTGCTTTTGCATTATTTAACAAAATAAATAAAAAAATCAAATTATTGATTTTTTTTATTATCTTTAAGTATATATTTTGGTACATATGTATTTTGATTTACTTTTCCAATACTTAATTTTTTATTAAAATATTTTCATTGCTATTATCTAATATAAATTATAACATACATAATAAAGAATATAAATTACCTATAAATATTTGATTATCTCACTAATTTTCTTATAATCATTATATATAGGATCTTCAAAATACTGATCTAATGTATTACTTGGAATATCATTATTTATTTTAACTACTCTTGCTGGTATTCCAACAACAGTTGCATTTTTTGGTACCTCATTTAAAACTACTGCACCTGCGCCTATTTTTGCATTTTCATTTACAGTAAATGAACCAAGTACTTTAGCACCTGCTGATATCATAACATTATCTTTAATAGTTGGATGTCTTTTTCCTTTTTCTTTTAATGTTCCGCCAAGTGTTACTCCTTGATATATAACAACGTTATTCCCTATTTGAGCAGTCTCTCCAATTACAACGCCAATACCATGATCTATAAATAATCTTTTACCTATTTGTGCTCCTGGATGTATTTCAATTCCAGTTTTTCTTTTTGATTTTTCTGATATTAATCTTGCTAAAAAATAATGTTTTTTTATATATAAATAATGAGATATCTTATAATAAATCATTGCTTTAAAACTAGGATATAATATTGCTTCAAAACTAGATTTTATAGATGGATCTTTTTCTTTAATAACATCTATTTGTTCTTTTATAAATTTTATTACTTTCATAAATAATTCCCCTTTATTTATATATATTCTTAAAATAAATATATTCATAATAAAAAGGACTACTAGTCCTAAAGTAATTTTTTCTTTTTTAAATAAATTGCAACTAAAAGTGATAATAGGCCTGAGAATGCTAATATTATTATAAATGCAGAACTCATAGTAGATAATTTACCTAATTTTACATTCATTCCCATAAAAGATGCTATCATAGTTGGAACAGAAAATACAATTGTTATACTAGTTAATATTTTCATAGCTTGGTTTAAATTATTAGATATAATTGTTGCATATGCATCAGATACACTACTTAATATTTCTCTATATATATTAGCCATTTCTTGAGCTTGTTTATTTTCTATTTGGGCATCTTCTAGTAAATCTAAATCATCTTCATACATAGAAATAACATTACCTTTTGATATTTTTTCTATTAAAATATCATTTTCTTTTAGTGATGTTATAAAGTATACTAAACTTTTTTCTATATTAAGTACACTTACAAGTTCATGATTCTCAGTAGAATTATATAATTTTTTTTCGCTTTTATCTATATTGTGATTAATCATTTTTAAGTATTTTAAATATAATTTTGCATTTTGATATAATATTTGTATTATAAATCTAGTTTTTAATTGTGTATTTACATCTTTTACAATTCCTCTTTTAAAAAGTCTTAATACTTCTTGTTTTTTAGATGATATAGTTACTAAATAATTATTTTTACTAACTATAATACCAAGTGGTAAAGTAGCATATCTATTATCTTTACCTTCAATATAAGGACAATCAACTACTATTAATGTTGAATTATCTTCAAATTCAACCCTTGGTATTTCTTCTTCATCTAGTAATTTTAAAATTAGATTTTTTTCTATTTTAGTATTTTCTACAACCTCTTCTATTTCTTCCATTGTAGGAGATACTAAATCTATCCAACAATTTTTTTCTATTTTATCTATTCTTACAATATTTTTTTCTTCATTAGTCTTATATATTTTAATCACAATATCATCTCCAATACCCGTATTATAAATTTATTATAATACTTAATTTTAAAAATTGATACAAAAACCTTTAGATATATTACATATTTTTTATATAATGTCAAGTAAAAATTAGAAAAAGGACTAATATAGTCCTAATTCTCTGCTTCTTCTAGCATATTAGTTATAAATATACCATATCCTTTTGTGCAGTCATTTACTATTACATGAGTTACTGCACCAATTATTTTACCATTTTGAAGAATTGGTGAACCACTCATACCTTGAATAATTCCACCTGCTTTTTCTAATAATTTTTCATCTGTTATAGTAAATACTATATTCTTAGTTGGATCTTTTTCATTTATATCATCAATATTAATAGAATAAGATGTGATTTCTTCACCATCTAATACTGTAAATATATTTGCAGGTCCTCTTTTTATTTCACTAGGACTTGAAACTTCATATAAATTACTATCATCTAAATTATTTGTATATGTACCAAATATTCCTCTAATTGTATTTTCATCTATTGTTCCATAATTTTTACTAGAATCTATTGTTGCTTGTTTTTCTCCAGGAGTACCATTGATTGATTTTGTTATTCCTGTTATATATGAATAATATATCGAACCATCCTCAGAGTTTAAAATATCACCTGTATTTTTATCTAGTATTTCATGACCTAGCGCACCAAATTTTTTAGTTTCAGGATCAATAAAAGTTAAGGTTCCAATACCATTAATTGAATCTTTAACATATAGTCCGGTCTTAAGTTCACCATCTACTTGTGAAATATTTAATGTTGAATTATAAGTTTTATTTTTTCTAGTATATACTATATCAACACTTACCTTATCATCATCATTATTTATTTCTTTTGTAAAATCTTCAACATTTCTTACAAAATCACCATTTACTTTTGTTATATAATCACCTGGTTTTAATCCTGATGATTCACCTATTAATTCATTGTTAACTTTATATAGTCCTACAACTAATATTCCGTTTGTTTTTACTTCTATACCTATATTTTGACCACCTACAATTAATTTGTTTGAATAAGCTAGTGTATTTATTGGTATAATAAGTAATGAAAGTAGAAGCATTAAAAAAATTTTTTTAAATTTCATAATACTCTCCTTTGTAATTCGAATTACATTATTATTATAAGTAAATATAACAAATATATAGCAATAAAAAAATACCAATTTTTTTACCATTTTATGGAATTTAAAAAATTACTTTAATTGTAATTTTTTAATCATTCCAAATTTATCAAATGATCTTTTTTTAGTATTACTTAAATAATTATATACACACTCTATGCATGTTTGATAATTACAACATTCACTATTTACACAAATATGTTCTCTTAATATTTCATCAGCTTTTTCATCTATTGTTAACTTATTGTTAGAATGTATCTCATCTATTTCTTCATCAGTATATTTATAACCATATAATTTTTTACATTTTTCTTTTATCATTTTTCTTATTTGTAAATCACATCTATATGATATTTCACTATAATCTAAATTTTTATCTGTATTATAAAATGATGATAATGATACTAATGATGATTTATTTAAATAAATTTCTACATTTGTTTTTGCAGATTTACCATCATTTTTTAAAGGATAAAAATTATTATTATTAAATACATAATAAGTATTATTATCTTTATTATAATAAATCTTTTTATATTCTACCTTTTTACCAACTATTTTACCATTTTTTCTATAAATTTTACTTATTTCTCCAACATATACATTTTTTACATCCATACTACTACAAAACCTCCATATTTTTTTAATCTTCTGATTTAAAATCTTCTAAAGTTCCATCTTCATTTAATACTTTATTAACTGCTTTTTGTGCATCATCTAGTTTCTTTGAACATTCTTTAGCTAATTTCATTGCTTCAGTATATTTATTAATTGCATTATCTAAATCTACATTACCTGTTTCTAATTCCTTTACTATATTTTCTAATTCATTTAATTTTTCTTCAAAATTTTTTTCAGTTTTTGCCATATTAATTCTCCTTTACATCTATTACCTTTGTTTTTATTAAACCATCTTTAAATGTTATATCTAAATTTTCATTTATTTTAGTATCTTTTACTGAGTTTAATACTTTATTATCTTTTTTAGTTATTGTATAACCTCTTTTTAAAGTATTAAGTGGATTTAATACATCTAATTTATTTATAAGATTATTATAACTATTTATTTTATTTTCAAATATTTTTGATGGATTTATAAATACAAAGCTATTTATTACATTTTCATATTTTATCTTATTAGAATTTATTATATTAAAGCATACATTTTTTAATCTTTCTATATAATTAGATAATTTTTCTTCTTTTACTTCATATATATTCATAGGGCTTTTTAATATATAACTATCTAGTACTTTTTTTAAATAACTTTTATTATTTTCTACTTTAGTTAGTATATTTTTGCTTAATCGTATTTTATATTGATTAATCATCTTTTTAAGTTCTATCTTAGACGGCACTGCAATTTCTGCTGCACCTGTTGGAGTAGCTGCTCTAAGATCAGAAACAAAATCAGATATTGTAAAATCTATTTCATGTCCAACTGCACTTATAATAGGAGTTTTACAATCATAAATAGCTCTTGCGACAACCTCTTCATTAAATGCCCATAAATCCTCAATTGATCCACCACCTCTTCCTACAATAATTGTATCTAGATTATATGAATCAGCAAGTTTTATATTTTTAACTATATCATCTTTTGCTTCAATTCCTTGTACTAAAGATGGAAATAATATAACCTCACATAATGGATATCTTCTATTTATTGTAGATATAATATCTTTAATAGCGGCACCTGTTTTTGCAGTTACAACACCTATTTTTTTAGGTATTTTAGGTATTGGTTTTTTATGACTTTCATCAAATAATCCTTCATTAGATAATTTTTGTTTTAGTTTTTCATATAATGCATATAAATTACCTATTCCATCTTCTTGCATTTCAGTAACATATATTTGATAATTACCAGTACTTTCAAATACACTTATTCTACCTTTTACTAAAACTTTCATTCCATCTTGTGGTTCAAAATTTATATTTTTTGTATTAGATGCAAACATTATTGCATTTATTCTTGATTCTTCATCTTTAATAGTAAAATAAAAGTGTCCTCTTGTATGATGCTTAAAATTGGATATTTCTCCCTTTATATATACATCTTGCAAATTAGAATCATTATCTAATTTATACTTTATATACCTTGTTAATGCTGCGACAGTTATATAATTATTATTCATTCATCTCACCATGATAAATACTATCTAATACTGCATTTATCATATTTTTAACTTTTTCATCAGAATATTCTTTAGCAAGTTCTACTGATTCATTAATCGCAACTATTTCTGGTGTATCTGTATATACAAGTTCATATATTCCCATTCTAAGTATTGCTTGATCTGTTTTACTAAATCTATCTATTGTCCAATCTTTTAAATGTTTATTAGCAATCTTGTCGATATCATTTTTATATTCAATGACACCATTAACAATAGTATTTACAAATTCATTTTCAATTGGAACTGACTCTTTAATAACATCTTTTACATCATAATCAATATTATTTGATTCATATAAAAAGATCTGATATAAAATAGTCATAATCTTTTTTCTTAACTCTGCCCTATTCATATTCTATCACCTAAAAATATTTTATCATATAATAAATAAAAAAGCCATTTGTATTATGCTTTTTTCTTCTTTTTTATATGTTTTTTATATTTTCTAGTTCTCTTAGGACTTATAAAATAAATTATATCTAATATAGAAAATACAAATAATAATGTAATTAATATTATAGATACCATTAATTTTGATTTAATATATATTTCATCTATTATATAATCTACATTAGAAAAACAAATATCAATTATTTTTCTTTCTGATTCATTTTTTAACGTTTCTTTTATTTCTAATTCTTCATTAACAGGTTTTATAAGTTTACCTTTTACTTTATTTGTAAGCGCTGTATTTTCACTTAAAAATATAATAACATCATAATTATCATACGTAACTTTATATGTATTTATTTTTGATTTTTCATTTTCAATAGATAAACGCATTAATTTAGCATTTGTTAAATCAAGAGTAACAAACCTTTTATCATTATCTATCGCATCATTCATCATTTCTTCATTTGTAATTACTTTATCCATTAAAAATATTTGTTTATAATCATCAGAATTTATTATAATTGTTATTGAAAGTATTATTATAATAAGTACATTTAATATTAAACTCTCCATCTTTTTATTCTTTATAATTTCAATCATAATACTATTCTCCTACTAAAATTATACCATTTAAAACTTAATAAGTAAATGATATAAATAAGATGCAAGTTAAAATTAGTTAACTTATCTTTAAATATTGTATTTTTAAGTATTACCATTGATATCTTTACTTAATTATGATATATTAGTGCTAGAAGAACCAGTAGGTCGATTCGGTGAAACATCCGATATACCGCTGGTTTTTCTAATTAAATTAATTTTATATAAAAAACAACTATTATTTAGTTCTTCCTCTCATACATTATAATTAATATTTTTTCATTTTCAAGTATTTTATTAGAAAGAATCTAAGCTACTTGTTATAAATAAAAAAGAATTATTTAACTAATTCTATTTCGCTTTTACTTAAACCTGTATATTTTGATATTAAATTTATATCTAAATTATCTTTAAGCATATTCCTTATTATTTCATTTTCTTTTCTGCTAATTCCTATTTGTATTCCTTCTTGTCTTCCCTCTTCTAATCCTTGAATTCTCCCTTTTTTAATACCCTCATTTTCTCCTTCTTCTTTCGCACACATCAAATATAACTCTTCTTTACTATATGATGATAAATTTCTTTTTTCTTTGCTCAATTTTATTAACTCATCATATATTCTTTCCATTAATTCATCACCCCTTGATAAATTATATAATTCTTTCTTGTTTACTAACTTTAACATTAAAAATATTTTTTCCATCCTTGTTAACTTTTCTTTATTATAATACTTTTTATAAATTACTTCAAGGTTAACATGATATTTTTTTATAAAACTTTTATCTATTATTCCTTTTTCACTTTTTAATTCAAATTATATTATTTTTACCTAAGAAACAAAAAAAGAATTATTTAACTAATTCTATTTCGCTTTTACTTAAACCTGTATATTTTGATATTAAATTTATATCTAAATTATCTTTAAGCATATTTCTTATTATTTCATTTTCTTTTCTTGCGATTCCAATTTCTATTCCTTCTTTTATTCCTTCATGTATTCCTTCTTGTCTTCCCTCTTCTAATCCTTGAATTCTTCCTTTTTTAATACCCTCATTTTCTCCCTCTTCTTTTGCACACATCAAATATAATTCTTCTTTACTATATGATAGTAAATTTCTTTTATCATTGCTTAATTTTATTAACTCATCATATATTCTTTCCATTAATTCATCACCCCTTGATAAATTATATAATTCTTTCTTATTGACTAACTTTAACATTAAAAATATTTTCTCCATCCTTGTTAACTTTTCTTTATTATAATACTTTTTATAAATTACTTCAAGGTTAACATGGTATTTTTTTATAAAACTTTTATCTATTATTCCTTTTTCACTTCTTAATTCAAATTTTACTATCTCTCCCTCTTCTTTATACAATGTATAATTATCTATATTTATTTGTATTACTATTTTATCTTCATATAAACTTTGTATCTTTGTTATATATGAATTATTTTTCTTTATTATCTTTTTATAATACTTTTTATTCATTTCTATATTTATTATTTTATTTTCTATTTCTATTACTAAATCACTTATTTTTCCTTTTTCTTCTATATTTTCTTTGGGCAATTCATTTGATATTATTTTCATCTCTCTTAAATCTTCCATTTTTATATCTTCTACTACATACACTATTACCTCTTTTACTAATTTATCTATAGTGGTGAATAATTTTTTAAATATTGTATCTGACGTTCCTGGAATTATTTCTCTTTTTCTTCTTTCCAAATCGTCAATATATGTTTTTAACAATCTACCACCTCCTATAATATATTTCACTACTTACTTATTATTTTCCCCTAAAAAAATAAAAAAAGTACTAAATTAGTACTTATAAACTATTACACAAATAAAACATTTACATACTATAATATGAAAGGAGTATTTTTATGAATTCAAACTATAGACCATATACATATACTAGTTACTCTACAAACAATTTACCATCAAATTTAAATTCACAATATAAAATAACAAATCAAAATGATGAAAGACTTGTTGGTGGATTCCTTGGACCATTTATATTAGGTGGAATTACTGGAGGATTAGTATCACCATTCTTTTATGGAGGATACAATAATAGACCACCAGTATATTATTATCAACCAGGACCTTATAGACCACCATATTATGGACCAGGCGGTATATATTAAAAAATTCTTATTTTTTTAAGAATTTTTTAATTTAAAATTAAATCTATTTCTTCATCACTTAAATATTTTTTAAATTTACTAATTGACTTATTAATAAATGAATAATCACTTTTATTACGGTGAATATCACTGCCTACAAAATCAACTAATTTACTTTTCAATATTTTTTTAACTGTCTTTTGTGGTTTCTTTCCATATTTACCTAAAATACTTTCTAAATTAATTTGAAATAAAACTCCACTATTATGAATTTCAACTAATTCGTCAAAATGATCATGGAAATAAATATATCTTTCAGGATGCGCTAATACAACTTTATAATCTTTCTGAATTAACTCATAAAATATATCCATGTAACCATTAAATATACCACTCATAGGAAGCTCTATAAGTAAGTAATTAGATTTACCAAGAGTACTTATTTCTTTCTTTTCTAATAAATCAAGAATATTTTCACTTATATAAATCTCATTACCTAAAAATATTTTTATATTAATATTATTCTCTTTTAATTTTTTTTCAATTTGTTTTATCTTAGATAAATTATTCTTTCTATTACTTGTATAAGAACTATATTCAATATAATGTGGAGTTAAAAATACATCAGTAACACCATTTTTACTCATATTTTTTAATATTTCTATGCTTTCATCTATATTTTTAACACCATCATCAACATCATAAAGAATATGGGTATGAAGATCAACCATTTTTCTTATCTCCATAATAAGAATAATATTTACCATAAACTCTTCCAGCATTCATATCAATTTTATTTAATACATCACCTGCTATATTAGCATTAACACTTTCTAATGCTTTTTTAGTGCTATCAAGAAGAGCTTTTGTAGTTTTACCTTCAGCACTAACTATTAAAGTTTTATCAACTAATCTAGACATTATAATTGAATCAGATAAACCATTACATGGAACACCATCAAATATAACTAAATCATATTTTACTTTTAATTTTGTTATTAATTCTTTATTTTTTTCTGAATTAAGTAATTCACTAGGATTAGGAGGTATAGTTCCGCAAGTTAATAAATATAAATTTTTGACACTTGTTTTCTTTATATACCCTGAATTTAAGTTGTTTAAATCATCTATAAGTAAATTAGATAATCCCTCTTTATTAGACACATTAAATATCTTATGTTGTCTTCCCTTTCTCATATCACAATCAACTACAAGAACCTTTATACCTGTTTGAGCAAAAGCTATTGCTAAATTAGCAGATATAAAACTTTTACCTTCACCAGGAATGGAACTAGTAATTAAAAGTGTATCTAGTTTTTTATCTACTGAAGAAAATTGTAAATTAGTTCTTAAAGTTTTAATACCCTCACTTATAAGTGATTTAGGATATTTACTAACAATAAGTTCAGTATGAGCAATATTATCTCTTCTTTTTATATCATTAAGTCCTATTTTACCAACAATAGGTATTTTTAATTCTTCTTCTAAATTATCAGTATATTTAATAGTATCATCAAAATAATAAATTATAAATAATATTGATATAATAATAATAAGACCTAACATAAATGAAATCATTGCGTCCTTTTGAGTAGTATTATTAGCTACTGTTTTTGGGGTTATTGCTTCATCAACTATCTTAATATTATTTATTCCATATATTTCAGATACTGCAATGCTAAATGATTCAGCAGTTTTATTTGCAATACTTTTAGATAACTCTGCATCTGGATTTCTAACAGATATTTTTAACATTTCAGTATTAGATACTAACTGAATATTTATATTTTTAGCCAAATCTGAAACACTATAGTTTATATCTAAACTTTCAATTACATCATTTAAAACTCTTCTGCTTTTAATAAGTTCACTATAAGTTGATACTAAACTTTTATTTAAATTTATATCATTAGAATTTATTGATGTTTCATCAGTTGTAACTTTAGTTAAAAGAAGTGTTGTATTTGCTTCATATAATGGTTCTTTTATATACTTTGAATATATAAATGATATCATTAAAAAAGCAAAAGATACAATTAAAATTGCAGCAATATTTTCAAGTAAGAACTTAAAGAAATCCTTTATATTTATTTCTTCCATTATAAAGCCCCTTTCACCTATTTTTATTATATCATATCAATGTGTATTTTTTTTACAAATAATGAGCATTTTACACATTATTAGTCATATAAAACAGCATTAATCTTATCTTTTGCATTTTCTATAGTTTCTTCATTTGGATATGTAACATAAAGTTTAATATTACCCATACTATATGTATAATCATTTCCAGCAGTTCCACCAACTGATGTAGATTCAATATTCCAATTACTAACACTTGATAATTGTGATTTAACTAATGAAGTTATTTCATCATAAGTCATATTTGTTTCAAATGAACCATCAATAGCATTCAATATATCATTATATTTGGTTAACACAGATGGATTGCTTAATTTATTTATCATAGCAGTTATAACTTTTTGTTGGTTTTCTCCTCTTGAATAATCTCCAGCTGCTAATGACTTTCTTTCTCTTGCAAATGCAAGTGCACAGTTACCATTTAGATGCTGAGTTTCCCTTTTTATATAACATTTTTCTTTATTTATAGTCATACTGAATGATGCATCTGATGTAATATCTATTCCACCCATTACATCAACACTATTAACTAGTGTTGGAAAACTAACTTTTGCATAATAATTAATATTTGTATCAAATAAATCTTCTAAAGTTCCTACACTCATATTAACACCATATATACCAGCATGAGTAAGTTTATCTTTAGTACCTGTTGTACCATGTAATTGAACATAATAATCTCTTGGAATATTTACAAGTTGTATCTTATGATTTTTTGGATTAACAGCAGCAAGTATATTAACGTCACTTCTATCATTGTCAGATAACTCATCTCTTGTATCTGAACCACTTATATAAAATACAAATGGATCTTTAGTTACGTCAACTTTTTTACTCTTATTTCTATTAGTTATATATACTGTATATGTATAAATAACCTTTGTATTTTCAATAAATTCTTTTTGATTATCTTCTATCAACTTAATAACAGAACTATCTAACATAATCGCATCAAGAGATTTACTATTTAAATCAACAATAAGATTAGTTATATCCTCATCTTTTTCATTATAAGTTAAATTAGTTATTTTATTAAATCTTTCTTTTGCTTTTTGTAAATTCGGATTAGTTACTAAAAATCCAATATTTTTATTATTTAAATCATTTATTTTAGTATAAGCACTATCTTTTAATACAAGAACTGAATAAGTCTGTTTTTCTTTTGAATCACCAGTCATATTTTCAACAAATTTAATAGTAGTATAAAGATAATTGATAGCAAAGAAATATACAACTATTAATACTATTGATAACATATAAAAGAATATTTTTGAAAATTTCCTAGTTTTCTTTCTAAACAATTTAAATAATATGAATGCATATATTAATATTAATATTGCACCCACAATAGTTAATAAATTTGTATCTAAAACATTTAGTTTATTTATAAAATAAAATAATAATAAAGATGATAATACTAAAAGTATACTTATTATTATTTTAAAAGCCTTATTTTCTTTTTTTTTCTTTCTCACATTTATCCCTCTTTCACTACTATACCATTATATATTTTTTTTTAAACTTTTGCAATAGTAGTTAACAATTTATGTATATATTAAATAACTGATATATTATATAAGTAATTAAGAATTTTCATCTAAATTGTGTAATTTATTTTTTCTATTTTATCATCTATTATTCTTTTCATAAACATTCTTCTTATCTGTTCTATAACTACACAAATAATATATATACAAATACAAGTAATAATCAAATGTAAAACTAAATATTTATTATTCCAATAATAATTTGTATGAAAGATATTTTGATATATTGTTTTGGTAATTAAAGGATTCTCATGAATAATATATGTACTAAATGTAAATGACGCCAAATTATTTATATATTTATTATTTTTAATATTAATTGATTTAAAAGTTTTAAACAATGCAATAGAACTTATAAGATTAAAAATGGAATTATAAGCAATAGCTCGTGTTGAAAACAAATAAAATATAGTAGTTATAATTGTGCATAAAAAATATGTTAATATACTTTGTTTTATGGATTTTTTATTATCACAATAAATTTTAATATATGAACCTATTAAGTACAATGTTACAAAATTAATTATTCCATAACCACTATCCTTAATTGTTGTTTTTGACCAAAAAGTTGGCCATATATAAAAGAAAATAATAAGAATTAATAATAATATTTTATATTGTTTTTTATTTATATTATTAATTATTTTATTTATAAATGGTATAAGTAAATATAAAATAATATATATAATTACAAACCACCTATCTATAATTGAAAATATAATTGATTTCAATAAATGTATATTTATATTATTAAAATTAAATATAATATAAAATAGACTTATAATTATTCCATAAAACATCATTAAATATGCTAAATGTATTACCTTAGCTATTCTTATTTTTTCCTTGTTATTCATAAAATAACCTGTAATTAATACAAATACATTGCATGATATTATACATGCACTTTCAATAAAGCGAATAAAATAGTAATTTGCATTATCTTTTGAAACAAAAGATAATGCTCCACCCATACCGCCATTATTGTAATGCAACACAATTATCATAAATATAGCTAAAATTCTTAATAATTCAAAATTAGAATTTCTTTCTTTAATTTCCATTGTTTTTTCTCCCTCAAACTATAATATTTAAATGACTTATTTTAAATACAATAATAAACCGTAATATCAAATTTATAAAGTATAATTACTTAATAATTATTAATTTATTAATTATTCATATTATTTTCCAATAATGAATCAAAATTTTTCCCGGATAATTTTTTAAAATTTACTTTAAGTTGATTATATTCTTCTTCCCATGATAAATAGTTTTTATCTTTTCTATGATCTGGTAATTCATAATTTTTACTTAAATAATCAGAAAAATACAGAGTAAACTTGGTTGCACCATATACATTTAAGTGAGCAAAATCTAAAAAATCTTTAGAATAATCAACATCAAAATCGTTAACCAAATTAAAATTCAATACATTATATTTATTATCTTCAATAATTGAAATTGCATCATTTATTTTTTTATTTTCTTCTAATTTATATAATCTTTTTGGTACTATGAACAATACATTTAAATTTTCTTTTTTTATATAATTAAGTAATTTCTGAAGTACTATTTTATTTTCTTCAGGTAATTCTATTATATCATTTGAATAGTCACTCTTTATTTGTTTTTGTCTAACAAGATTATCATATGACATTTTGTAACCCTTGTAATAACTTTTATCTAATCCTAAATTAAACGAAATTACCCATGGTTGTTTCCAAATATCATGATATAAAAATTGACTAAAATAATAATTTATATAATCTTCTTTTTTTATGTTTGAATAGTTTAAATGAGCATTTATTGCATCAAGCTTATTTTTTGAAAATTTCATAGTATCTGTAACTTTTCTTATTGCTCCTTCTTCTATTTTTGAATATGAATCTGCAACCCTAGATATATCTATGATATATAAATTAGGTGTTTGTCTTTTTTCTGATTCTTTTATTAAATATTGAACAGCAATAAAAGGTTGTGCACTAGAAGATAGACATCCAGTTGTAAAACCATATTTATTATAAGCGAGTACAGTATTAAAATGTGAATGAACATTGCTACCACCTATATAAATAACATCTAAAGAATCTTTTGGTTCATCGTAAAAATATGATATAGGATTTTTTTCTATCCATAATATTTTAAAAACAAAACAATATAAAATTATAAAAATAATTATAAAAATAATAAATTTGAAAAAATTTTTCAAGATATCACCTTCTTAAAATTGTCTATATATAAATGTAGCTGGATCATAACCTGGACCATAACAACCAAAAATTATTATTAAAAATAATATAGCATAAATAATAAACCAACGAACAACAATATTTTGTTTTAAAATTTTTTCCCTAACATTTCCCTTTTTTTCTAATACTTCTATTATAAATACTAGAAATATAGCAATTATGAAAATTAGAAATTCTAACATTCCACCCTTACTGGCTAAGTCGAACAATTTATTTCCAGTTGTTACATGATTTTTAAAAATACTCTTTATTATTTGAATAGCATTAGAAACAGAACTAGCTCTAAAGAAAATCATTGAAAATGAAAATAAAAGATAAGTTCTTATATTCTGATATAATCTATATATAAAAGAATTAGTATTGATTTTTAATTTATTATTAATTTTTAATGCTACTGGTTGCAATATATCTTCAAGGAAAATATAGATAAATTGCAGTAATCCAGTACCAATTATAAATGTATATGCACCTCCATGCCAAATACCTATCAAAATCCACATGATGAACATTGATAAATATAGAGGTATTTTCTTACCTATCTTCTTTCCAAATATTTTTTTACATCTTACATTCAAAGATTGCATAAAATTAGACTTTAATAGTGGATAAAATATATAATCTTTAAGCCATGCTCCTAATGTTATATGCCAATTTCTCCAAAATTCTGTTATAGTTTTTGAAAGTAGTGGTGATGTAAAGTTTTCTGGTAATTTTATTCCTATTATTTCTGATATTCCCATTATTATATCTATTGAACCAGAAAAATTGGAATACAACTGTAAAGTAAATAACAATACTGCTATTAATATGTATATTCCACTATATGATGATAAATTTCCATAAATTGTATCGACGATTACCGCAAATCGTTGCGAAATTACCATTATTTTAACAAATCCAAAGCATATTCTAAGTAATCCACTACAAAATGAATAGTAATTAAATTTATGACCTTCATATAGATCATTTTTAGTATCATTATATCTAATAAAAGGACCAGAATTTAAAATTGGAAAATATGACATAAATAACATACATTTAAAAATATTTTTTTGTGCTTTGCATGTACCTCTTTTAATATCTACTAAATAACTAATCATTATTAAGGAATAATAGCTAATTCCTATGAGTGAATTTCTATAAACTAAATTAAATGTATAATTAATATTAAATAAATTACAAAAATGATTTAATGTAGTTAAAAATAGATTAGTATATTTTAAATATAATAAAAGACACAAAATTATCCCAATTCCAAGCAAAAAAAATAAATTACCCTTTTTTGTAGTCTTATATTTATCTATTAAAAGACCAAAAATATATGATGACAAAAGAACTACTAAGGCCTGTATTATAGTATATAATGAAAAATTATCATAAAACAAGAAAAAAATACTTGATATTAGTAAAACCATCCACTTAAATCTCTTAGGTGTAATAAAGTAAATTACTATAACAATTATGCTAAATAATGCAAAAATTATTGACGTTAAACCCATATTACTTCTCCTTAACTTCATATATGACTAATAAACAAATTCAGTATTTAGTAAAATACTGAATAAAATTATAATATATAAAAATAAATTGGTCAAATATTTTTTAAATCAAATTTCCATTTGTAATAGCAATATTTTGTCCTGTAATACTATTTGATTTGTCAGATAATAAAAATTCAAACATTGGTATTACATCTTCTATTTTTAAATTTTCTCCGGTTGTACTATTCATTGCATTTTGTTTTACAATTAATTCTGGAATATTTTCTAAAAATTTTGTTTCTATCATTGTTGGTGAAATTCCATTTATCCTAATTCCCTTATCAGAATATTCTGCAGATATTGCTTTAACAAAACCCAATAAAGCATATTTTGAAGTTACATAACTAGCTAAATATTTTGGAGGAATATTTGTTGTGCATGATGTTAGCATCACAATAATTTTTCCAAATTTATTTTTAGACATTATTGGTATAATTCCATTTAATATTATTACAAGTGAACGAAGTGCTATATTTATGTCTGTTTGAAATTTTTCCCAAGTAATTTTATTGAATTTAATGTTTTCAAATTTTCCAGCTGGAAGATGTACAATATGTGTAGGAATCTTATTCATATTTTTGATTTCTTCTACAAATTTATAAGTATCTTCTTCATCTAAAAAGTTCCCTTTTAATAAAATTAGTTTATCTCCTATTTCATTTTTTAATTCTTGTAATTTACTATCGTCACCGATATGATGAGCAATAATATAATCATAATCTTTATAGATTTTTTTTATTAAATTTGTTCCTATATCACTTGATGCACCTGTCACTAATAATATTTTCTCATTCATCTAGAACACCTACTTTCATTGTTCCTCTTACTACTTTTTTATTTTCTTTGTTTAATATATCAAATTTTATTGTAAATTGTTTAAATAAATCATTTTTTTCTACAACTTCACCTCTAATAGTTAAAGGACTATCAGAGATAAAGACAGGTTTTTTATATAATATATCTACCTCATGAATCAAACTATACTTTCCAGGAAGATATACACCTGCTAATGTAGATAAAAAGGATGACGTTAACATTCCATACACTACCTTTTCTTTAAAACCTTTAGATTTAGCATAAGCTAAATCAATATGTAATGGATTTATATCACCTGTAATTTTACAAAAATCATCTACCATATTTTCAGTTAAATTAACATTAAATTGTTCAATCATCCCAATTTTAATATCTTCATATTTGTAATTATTCATATTGACCAATCACCTACATATAATAATATTTAACAAAGTTAAATTCTTGATTTAATTATATCAACCATTTCACCAACATTTTTCATTGTAGTAACCTCATTCATATTAAATTTCATACCAAACTCTTGTTCAACAGCTACCACTAAATTGATATGTTCTAGACTATCCCAATCTTCTATATCATCTGATGTTGTGTTTTCATTAACAGTTATACTCTCATCATCAAACACATCTCTAAATACATTATTTAATCTTTCATATATTTCTTTATTTTCCATTATTCACTCACCTCTATAACATTATTTTTATTTATATATTCTTTTGATATATCTAATTTATATATTTTATTTCCTTTTTCATCACAAGAAATTTCTTCAAATCCCTGTAAATCATAGAAATCACTAACCATTTTATTTTTCATTGTTGGATAATAATATCCATATATTTCTTTTATATTCTTTTCTTTAGCTTTTTTGACTAACATATCCATCATTGCAAATTCCATATTTCTTTTTAAGACTCTGCAACTCATAATCCATAAATCTATGTGCAATTCATTTTTGTTTTTTATATTTCCTATTACTACAGTGATGACACCATTATCACCAAAAATATCTTCTAATTTACCATATAATTTTATATAATTATCATCTTTACTTACTTTTTCTATATCCGCTAATGAATATCTTTTTGTTGTAAGATTAAATTGATTACTTTTATTAGTTAACTGAGAAATTCTCTCTAAATAAATTGGTTTAAAGTTAGTTATTTCAGCTTTCATATTTAGTGACTTTAGATAATCATCATAATCATCAAATGTTGCCATCATTTGACTTCTCTTAGCATTATCTTTATACATTTCACTTTTCTTTAAATCTTCTTTTGATAAATTAGTAACTTCAAAATATCCATTTCTATCAATTATTCTTATATAATTTTCTGGAACATCTATTTCTGGAACTGCAATTCCATCAATATAACTTTCAACGATTTTACGTTCAGCAGGATTATCATCTATAAAAACGAAACTATCTGCTCCCAAATTTAATTCTTCTGATATATCTTTCATATTCATATTTTTTGGATTCCAATTAGCTTTAATTATAATAAAATCGTCAGGTTTTAAAGCCCCACCCGGATGATTTAAACCAGCAATTGCATTTTCATAATCATTTTTAGAATTAACATTTAATATAATTCCTAGACTTTTTTGCTCCTTTAAATAATTTTGAAATTCATAATAAACTTGTCCACTAGGTACTTCTGGTCCTATTGATAAATTTTCTACACCATCATCACCAACTATTCCACCCCATAATGTGTTATCTAAATCTAAAACAATTGCTTTTTTATTTTTACCATAAATAGACTTAATTATCTTCGCTATATTAAATGATAAATATGGTATAGCTGGAACTTCCATAGCATATTTATACATATGCCAGTAAAATCCACTTTCCCATTTATCTAATCCATAACAAGCAGAAACATAATTAATATCATTTATAAAGAAATTATTTGTCTTATTTTGATAATCATAAAACATCTGGTTAAGTCTTGTTATATAATTTATTTTTCCATGAATATCAGAAGCATCACGATTTCCAAATAATCTATACGCTGGATACTCAAAATTGTTTTGAATTATTGTTGCATTATATTTTTTAAATAAACTTTCCCATATTTTTTCAAATTTCAAATATTCATTATCTAATAATTTTGATATATCTTCATCACTATCATAAATAGTAGGATAATTTATTATATTTCTATTAGTCGTATGAATATATATAATATCTGGATTAAATTCATCTAATTCTTTGTTGTCAAATACAGCATCTTCATAAAATTTGTTATATTCAGATTCATAGAATGTTGGCTTTATTCCGTAATTTAATAAAAATATTTCTAACATATTTTTAATTTCACTAGTTGTAGAACCACCTAATATTGCTATCTTTTTTTCTAACAAATTTTCTTTATTAAGTAATTCTCGTTTTATCTTCTTTTTATTTTTAATCAAATACTCAACATTAAAAGGATATTCTAACTCTTTCATACTTTATCTCCTTCAATAAAATTATATCATTTATTTGTTTTTATTTCAATAAAATTATTGTATAATAAATCTAGGTGAAAAAAATGAATATTGGAATAGATATAGTTGAAAATAAAAGACTCAAAAATAAGAAAAAAGAATTTATTGATTACGTTTTAACAAAAAAGGAACAAGATGAATTTAATAAAAAAGGATATTTATATCTTTGTGGTAGATTTGCAGTTAAAGAAGCAATTATGAAAGCACTACCAAACACAAAAGAATATAATTTTTTAGATTTTGAAATATTGACAAAGGATGATGGTAGTCCATACGTTGTAAAAAACGATAATATTAAAATTTCAATATCACATGAAAAAAACTATACAGTAGCTACTGCACTATTATTATCAAAAAAACAGAAGTAAAATTTATACTTTATTATTAATATAAAATTTAGTAGCTTCTTCGTTATGTATAACCTTGGCTGGATTTCCTATTACTATAGAGTTATTTTCAACATCAAAATTAACATACGAATTTGGGGCTATTAGTACATTATTCCCAATTTTTATGTTTCCAACAATAACTGCATTTGTACCTATCCAAACTTCATTTCCTATTTTTGGAGTACCAGCTTTTTTTCCTCTACTCTCCTGTCCTATCGTTACACCGGTTGCAATATTACAATTTTTTCCTATAGAAACATTTTCATTTATAATTATTCTTCCAAAATGTCCTATGTAAAAACCTTCACCAATTTTTGTATTAATTCCAATTTGAAAATGATATTTATGTGAAAAAAATCGTAATTTAATTTTATATAAGATAATAAATATCTTTTTATTATTTTTAATATAGTATTGTAATTTTCTAAAATTTATAAAATATCTAACTTGGGGATAAAATATATTTTTAGAGATTACCCCCCCCTACAATATCTAAATAAATCTTTTTTTATTATTTTTTTTAATTCATTTTTCATTTTTTACTCCTTTTTTTATAATTCAATAATTTATATTTTAGTTTTTTTCTTTTTCATCATTGTTTTAAATTTACATATAATATTTTTTAACATATCCAAATAATAATTAAATTCTTCTTTATTATGAAAAATTAATACTACAATAATATTTGGAATTATTAATGTTAATAATACATTAAATAAAATTTGAACTAAATCGTTTCTAAATACTATATTAATACTAGTAATATATGTTATAAAACAAGCAATTACTGTAGTAAATAAATATATATATATATCTTTAAAATATTGAATATATTTTTTGTCAAATATTTTCTTATATACTATTTTAGGATAAGTATATATGTGTGTTATTAGATATGTCATGATTGTACCCATAAAAACACCTGCAAGACCAAATAATTTTAAAAATATAATTGAAAATGATATATTTACAACTGATTCAATAATTGGAACTATTCTATCTTCATAAAATATTCCTGCTGCCTCTTTAAAACTACTTATACATAATTTTGTTATATAAACATAATTATTGATTGTTAACGCTAATAATACATATTTTGATAAAATATATTGTTCTCCTACCCAAACTTTAATAAAACTTTCCATAACAACAAATATTCCTACTGAGGATATCATTGCTAACCAAAAATTCAAAAACTGCATTTTTTTATATATATCATATACTTTGTCTTTGGACGAAGTTACTATCAAATTACCAACACTTGACTTGAATGAAGCAAAAATTTGACCGATTAATGTATTTAATGAATTAATTATCATAAAATAATTTGAATATAAACCAACGTAATTAACTCCTAAAAAAGTAGATATTATTAAATTATCAGTCCCTGCAACTAAAAATACTCCTATTTTATGAATGAACAAACCTTTAACTTTTTTTATTATATTATTTACTAAATCTTTTTCTATTTTACAAACTTGTTTATCCATTAAATATGGATATTTCTTATTAGCAATAAATGTTAATATCAAATTTTCAAGTAATCTCATTAATATTTTAAAACTTAAATAAAGTAAGTAATTTTTTGAATTTAATAAAATAACTATTTGGATTGAATTTAAAAATACTAGATAAAAAATATGTACTATATCTATTATATAATTTTTTTGATTTGCATATAAAATTGATCTCTTATATGTCAACAAATAAGAACAAACAATGTCTATCATAAATAACAAATAAATTATTATAATTATCTTATTAGATATTGTAGTTTTTCCAACTATTACTGTTAAGAAAGGTATAAGTATTAAACTAAGTAAAAAAATTATTATAGCAATTGCTCTATAGCATTTTTTATAGAATTGCATTAATGACTTTATTTGTTCGTTGTCATTTTTTGCAACTGGTTTATACAAATTATATATTATGGCAGAACCAATACCAAGTTCAACTACAGAAAGCATTGAAAATATATTATTGAATAAACCATTTATTCCAAGATATTCAGTTCCTAAAGTTCGAACAAATATCGCTTGTGATATAAATCCCAAACCCATACTTAAAAAATGAACTATCAAAGCGCTTATCATATTTTTAAATGCATTATTTTTTCTCACTATTAATCTCTCCTAAATTACATATAATAGATTTATCATATTCATAATCTTCTACATCCATTTTACTAGTTTTTTCTGCTTCATTAACATACTTACCATCTATAGGAATTTTTCTAGTTGCTTTTTGAAGATACCATTCATATTCAATATCTATATGACCTACATCTATTGCTTGATAACCAAGTTTTGCAAGATCTGCTGCCAAAACCGTTGCAGTTGGACCAATTGCCAATAGTATCAATTTATCTTTATCAATTTTTTTAGCTTCTTGTAAAATTTTTGTATATATATCAAAAGCATTTATAGCGGGAACTAAAATTCTTTCTATATTTTTACAATTATCAAATAAATCATTACCAACACCCATTCTTGTTAGTTGACCTTCAATTATAACAATATTTCTATCATTCCAAATTTCTTTAATTTTATCTAATCTTCCACGTGCATTTGTCTTATCTTTATATTCAATATACCATCTAGTAAAATTTGTATCACCATATTCATAATTACTATCTATTAATTTTTTTATTTTTTTGCCATACCATCTAACAAAATTTTTCCAAAATCGTTTTGAACTTTTTGTATATTCACTAACATTATTAAGACCTCTTGGTATACAAATAAGTAAATTATCATTTCTATTTTTTAGTGTCTTTAACAATTTTTCAGATAATTCTGTACTATTTTTTTGAAAAGAGTGTTGTTCTATATTTAATATCCATTTAAATTCACCATCACCAAACCTTGAAACAGATTTCTTTTCGCTTATTATTTTATCTATTGTATCATTTTCAGATAAAATATTAAATTTATTTTTTTTTGTAAAATTATAATAAAAATAATTATTATAAATATCTTTTATAAATTGTGGAATTTTATTCTTTATATTCATAGTTCATTTCTCCCATTTAACCATTTAAAGTAAATTTTAGTAAATAAAAGTTTAAGAAAAGAAAGATATGATATTTTTGAAAATGGTTTTCTAATTAAAATATTTTTATACTCTATATATGCTTTTTTCTTCATATTATTTATTAAATACAAAGATATCAATTGTTTACTAAAATTACATTCAACATCATCAATTTGTTTTTTTGAATCTAGTCTATCATAATTATTTCTACACCAATCGCGATAAACTAATATACCTCTAATATTGCTTAACTTTGTTCCACTAATCCCACTTTCACTATTGTGCGAATTAAATATTACAAGTTTTTCTGGAACTTTAATTACATTGTACCCTTGAAGAAGAATTTTTAAGACAACTATTGAATCTTGCTTTGATGGTGAATCTTCAAAATAGTTTATTTCTTCAAAAACTTTTTTTGGAACTAACCAAAATGATGTTGGTGCAATACAACCAAGCATTTGTTGATATATTAAATTTTGATTATAATCAACACTTTTCTCATTGCAAAATACAAGTCCAATATTTTCCTTTTCATGTTGTTTATACAACTTATATTGTTTTTCTATTTTATCATTTGTATATTCATCATCGTCATCCAAAAATGCAATAAATTTTCCCTTTGCTCTTTTTATTCCTTCATTTCTAGCAAGTGCACCACCAAGATTTTTTTTATTTTTTATATAAATAATATTATTGTATTTTTTTACTATACTTTCTGTTTTTCTTCTCTCATCAACATTATCAGCATTATCATCTACAACTATTATTTCAATATTCTTATATGTTTGATTTATAATACTTTTAATAGCATTTTCTATAAGATTTGATCTCTTATACGTTGTTATAATAATTGTAATTAAATCATTCAAATTTCATCCCACCTTATTTTTTTCATTATAATTATTTAAATATATTAAAGAAAAACTTTGGTATTTTCATTATATAAAATATAAGTGCGATTGGTGATAAAATAATATATAAAATCTTATTTTTATAACACTTAAACTTATTATGTATGTGCATTTTATTGCACCAAATTATATATAATATTGTCCATCCAACTTTCTTTTTAATATTTATTGCAGTTTCTGAAGCAGATTTTAGTGATAATGAATATCCAATTGGATTATTTAATTTAAGAGTATTTGAATTATTACTATAACCATTTTTCTGATACTCACAGTAATAAAGTTTTTCCTTAATTAATAAAAATTTATATTTTTGGTCTATTTTATCAAAAACAACATTTTCATAAATAAATTTTTCATTTAGAATTTCTGGAAAAAGGTATTCCTTTAAAATTTTTGTTTTATATAATCTTAATGTATCACCTTTGAAATTGTATTTTTGATATAATTCAATTCCACTACAATATTTAATGTTAGGTAAATTATTCCCTATAACCCTAGAAGTCTTCATATCAAATTTATTTCCTATAATTCCACATACAGTGTCTAAATTATCGATTTGTTTAATATATTTTTCTAAAGTAGATATAGTCTCATTTGATAAACAATCATCAGAATCTAGTATAAAAAAATAATCAGTTGTACATAACTTTACTGCTGCATTATAAGCACGATGTTTTCCTCCATTTTGTTGATAATGATAAATGATTTCAAATGGCGATATATCCTTAATTTTATTAATCCATTTTTTTGTTGTATCTGTTGATCCATCATCTACAACAAGCCACTTGAATTTTTTATTTGTTTGATTGCACAATGACTCATAAAGTCTTTTCAATAATTTTTCTCTATTATATGTCGGGGTAAAAATTGTTATCATGTTATTTTTTCCTCCTTTATATATCGACCCATTATCATAAATATATATATATATATTTGCGTTTCTGCCCATAAACCAATATTTTCAAAAAATCCAATTGTAAAAACTGCCATTAATCCATATACTATTTCTTTTCGATTTAACACTATAATATTGTTTATTAAATATTTAAAATATAATATAAATGTTATAATACCAAAATTATAATAGATTCCCATAAACCAATTATGGCAATTATTAATTAATCCTATATTAGTTGCATAATTTGTCCCTAAGCCAAACAAATAGCCAGATTTTGTAGTTTTAAATGCCTCTAAAATTGAATACCATAATTTTTCTCTTCCAGTATATAATCTTTTTTCCATAAATGGTATTGTAAAATTAATGTTATTAATATACATATATACAATAATTAAAGGAACAAGTGCACCAATTATAGTCAATATATACAATATACTTTTTCTATATCTAAAAATTAATTTGCTAATGATAGGAATATAACATAAAATTATATAAATTAGCATAGCTATCAATGCAGATCTACAATTAGTCATGTTTATACCATATATTGTTATAATAATTAAAATTACTGATAAAATTCTCTTCTTATTGTCTTTCAACCAACTATGAATTACTACAAAGTTTATAAACAAAAATATTCCAACAGAATTTGGATTTACCTTAAACGTCATATCTAAATATTGATTCCAAACATCAAAAGATAGCCAAAAATTATATAGATATATAATTGTACAAATAAGATATATAAATTTTATATGTTGCTTATTTGGTATTAATGTAGTAAATATAAGTATTCCCATTATAAAATTAAGAGAATTAATTAAACTTCCTAAACCACCTTTTGCAAAAATAATTGACAAAAGTAATAATGATGATATGATAATTGAAAATGTAAAATTTTTAGAATTCAGTTTTAAATCTTTATAATTATTAAAAAATAAAATTAAAAACACGATAAAACTTACCAATATATTTAATAATAAACTAGAAATTGTAGGAATAATTATTGAAAATAATAACAATAAAAAATATAAATAAAACAAAACACTATTTATTTTTTCTTTTTTTAAACTCATATAATCAGTCCCTTTCTATTTTTTTTAATAGTTGTAAGCTTCTATTTTCCCATGAACATATTGATTTATCATATGTAATATTGCTTTTATTTTTTATTTTTAGTTTTATTTTGTTAGCAATCTCATCTACATCTTCAACGTTTTTTATTATATCATTATAACCCACATTTTTCAAAATACTTAAAGCTCCAATATTTTTTGATATTAATATATCGCAGCCACAACTCAAAGCTTCAACAACTGAAAGTCCAAATGTTTCAAAAAAACTATTTTGAATATATAAATCTGACTGGCACATTTTACTTAGTACTTCATCATGGGATAATGATTCATAATAATCAACAAACGAATAATTTCTTATTTTATTACCATATTCCTCATCTTTTCCAATAACAATAAATTTTAAATTTTTCTTATTTATTTTTTTTATTGCTTCACATAATATCAAATTATTTTTATTTTTAGAACCCCCACCTATAGAAATAATTGTAAAATAATTAGAATCTTTTAGTATCTTGTTTGATATATTTCCAATTTGAACACCATTATTAACATATTCAAATTTTAATTTCAAATCAGGTAATTTAACTTTCATGTATTTACAAAACATTTTTGAAACACATATTACTTTATTTACTTTACTTAATAGTTTATATTCAATTACTGATTTTTCAGTTGAATTGATTCCTTTTTTTTCTAATTCTTCTTTAACATATCCATGCATTATATAAATAGTCTTTTTATGAAAAATATTTGAAATTTTAATCATATAATAGTTTAATTTTGAAAAACCTGATACAACAATTATATTTCTAAATGGTAAATTTAAAATAAAATTGATTATTCTAGGAATTTTTTTATTATTAAAATAAAATACAGCTTTATCTTTTAAATAAGGATAATATGACTTATTAACAATTGCTGGTCCAGTATTATTTATCATATCACCTATCCAATATATTTTTTTCATTTTTTATATACTCCTTATAATCCTTAACACCATTAAACATATATTTAATAGCATTTAAAGTTGTAACATTATTAATATACAATGATTTTTTTCTAAAAGCAAATAGCAAAATTAATAATGGATATATTAAATTTGATATTCGATAAAAAACAGCTCCTTTTGAAAGAAAATATTCATAATTATAACCCTTAAACCATTTGGAATTATTCAGAAAATGTAGTTCTCCAATCTCGATAGGGACAAAATAAATTTTCATTTTTTTACGTAAGCAATCAGATAAAAATATATTTTCTTCTCCCATAAAATACTTACTACCAGAGCCAAAATTTTCATCAAATAATATGTTATTATTCTTTATGCTAGATGACTTTACTGTTAATTGAACAGATGATATTTTTAATGATTGAAAAAAATTAATTTTAGATACTTTATATTTAATTTTCCTATTAATGTTTTTTACTATAAATGCAATTGCATCTGCATCATCATATTTTTCATATGCTGATATTATTTTACTTTCCAAATCATCAACATATGACATATCATCATCTGAAAATAATAAAATTTCATCTGTACTATTTTTTAATGCTAAATTTCTACTTTTGCTTAAACCTCTGTCATTTACAGAAATAATCTTGGAATTTTTATAAGAATCATTAGTAAGTTTTATTTTTTTATTTAATACCTGATTAACAATGACATAATTACATTTAATATTCATTTTTTCAATTTTTTTTATTGGATTAGAATCATTCATTATTGAAAGCAAAACTTGTAATCTCATATTATCACTTTCCTTTATAATTTTAAAATTATTAAATTAAATCTCTTAAATTTATCAAATTTCCTAATTCAAGAGCAAAATCATCTGGTGTGATTTTTTGATAACCTGAAGCATGATAAAATGTTATTTCTCCAAAATAAATTTTGTTATCAAAACAATAAAAATCAATCCTTGCATGTGGATAACCTGCTGATAATTTTTCTGCATATTTTATCATTTTTGATATATTTTTTCCTCTTTCCTCAGTAATTGATTTCTTAATTGGATAATTAATTTGTACATTTCTTCTATAACCATCTCGTGTATATATATTTCTTTTATAACTTGAATTTTTTATACCATTAACAACAGAATCATAGTCTACTGAAAAGCAGTGTACTTTTCCATTAAAGCAAAAAAATCTATAATCTACAGGTGGCACACCATTTGATGGTTTCAATAATTCTTCACAAATTATCCTATTTTTTACTCCCTTGTATGCCCATTCTTTACCATATTTATAATAATCTGTCTTCATCCATAATTTAAATCTTCTTTTCATTTTTCTTATTTCTTTTTTAGTTTTTGAAGTACATATATAATTAAAAGAACTACCATTTGTCAATTTTAAGATGAATTCGTTTGGCAATTTTGAAAAATCAATATCATCAAAATTTTCCCATACACCATAATTTTTAGTTAATATATTATTTCCTATTTTTTGTTCAACAGTTTTTCTTACTTCATATTTATCAACATCTTTATGCATTTGATCATTATGATAATACAATTTAAGCCATTGAATCTTTTCATTAAATGTCTTTGGATTTTCAATATTTAACGATTTTCCAGTTCTTTTCTTATATTGTTTTTTTATATATTCCTCATCTGAATAAAAATTTGATACAAATGCATCAATGCGCATATGAAGAACTTTTAATTTTATACCTAGCCAATCCCATTTTTTTATTATTTTTTTAATTTTTTTTATCATTTTATATCCTCCTTCTTAAAGCATTTATACAATAAAAGCAAAAATTATAAAAACTATAAAAAATATTTAAATTTTCTACATTTCTATACAAATTCCATGTTCTTTTTAATGCTATTAATTTGTTAGATGATAGTGTTTTTTCTGATCTTCGATAAAAAGAAAGTATTTCATTTATTCCATAAGCATAATCCACCTTTTTTAATACTTTCCACCAAGTTGCCGTGTCCTGACCTCGTCTTATATTGGGCATATAAATGTCTTTTTTTTCTATTTTATTCATATCAAACATAACAGTACTTGTCCAAATAGTTGTATTTTTTAAAGCTTGCTTATAATTAATCTTTTGTGGAACATAGACTTTTTTACCTTTAGGGATTCCATTTTCGTCTGTAAACTCATAACCTGTAAATGAGAAAATACAATTATTTTTTTTCATAAAACTAAATTGTTTTTTTAATTTTTCTTTATCCCATAAATCATCTGCATCTAAAAAACATATATATCTGCCATTAGCATTTTTTATTCCATTATTTCTAGTAATCGCAGCTCCTGAATTTTCTTTATTTAATAATAACTTAATCCTATCATCTTTACTTGCATATTTTTTTATAATATTGACACTATTATCATCCGAACAATCATCAATTAATAATAATTCCCAATTTTTGTATGTTTGGTTAACTACAGTTTTTATTGTATCTAATATATATTTTTCTGCATTATACACTGGAACAATTATGCTTATTAAATCCTTTTCTATAAATCTTTTCTCCATAATTTTTCTCCCACAAAAAAAATAAAATCTATCTTCAGATTTTATTTTATCATATATTGTGACATTTTTCTACATTAATTCATTTATTTTGTTTTTTTAATGCCTCTATTTCTTCTTTGATACCCATTTTATTTATATAGGCATGTTCTTTTCTAAATACTGTTTTAATCGTTCTATATATTATTTTCATATCAAGTATTAATGATATATCTCTAACATACATTAAATCAATATTTATTTTATCAATTATTGATATACCATTTCTTCCATTTACTTGAGCTAATCCAGTAACACCAGGAAGAACATCACATCTATGTTTTTGAATTTCATTCATATTTTCATAATACTCTGGTATCCAAGGTCTTGGACCAACAAATGTCATCTCACCTTTAAATATATTTATTAATTGTGGTAATTCATCTAATGAAGTTTTTCTTAAAAATTTACCTACTTTAGTAAATTCATCTTCTTTACTAAAATCTCTAACATCATTATTTATTTTCATTGATCTAAATTTAATCAATTTAAAGTTTTTACCATTTTTACCCGTTCTCTCTTGTTTAAAAAATATTGTATCCTTATCTCCTGATAATATAAATAAAATTTTAATAATTATTGAAATTGGTAATAATAATATAAGCCCAATTGCACTTATTATAATATCGCAAAATCTTTTAAATATATTATAAATACTTTTTGATAACTTTTTTAAACTAACACCCTTAGAGTAACCTTTGTTATATAAATCTACATATGTATTATCATTAACTAATACTGCTTCATTATTATCCATATTTATAACTCCCCTCAAATTCGAGTTCATATTATAACATTAAAAATTATATTTTGCAAATATTTATATATAGAAAAAAATTCCAGTATGCACATAAAACTATTTTTCTATCATATACACTAATAGTATATACTTTTTATAGGCAAAATGTCAATAAAAAATAATAATCAGTTTACACTATTAATCCCTAACAAAAATATCTCTAGTGTATATTTTATCAATACTATCTTTTATTTCATCTTCTATTCTATTTGCAACAATTACATCACTCATCATTTTAAATTTTTCTAGATCATTTACGATTTCAAAATTTTTATATGTATTTGAATTTAAAGTTGGTTCATATATTATTACTTTAAAATTCTTTTCATAAAGTATATTCATTATATCTTGTATTGCGCTTGCTCTAAAATTATCTGAATCTGATTTCATAGTTAATCTATATATTCCTATAGTATTAGGATTATTTTTAATAATCATATTAGCAATATGTTTTTTTCTAGTATCATTTGAACTAACAATAGCACTTATTATATCATTTGGTATATCTTTATAGTTTGCTAATAATTGTTTTGTATCTTTTGGTAAACAATATCCTCCATAACCAAAAGATGGATTATTATAATAATTACCTATTCTTGGATCTAAACAAATACCATCAATTATATCTTTAGTATTTAAATTATTAACTTCTGCATATGTATCTAATTCATTAAAAAATGCTACTCTAAGTGCAAGAAAAGTATTAGCAAATAATTTTATTGCTTCTGCTTCAGTAGAATCAGTAAACTTAATTTCAATATCTTTTTTTATTGCTCCTTCTTTAAGTAAATTTGCAAATTCTATTGCTCTATCACTTTTTTCTCCTACTATTATTCTAGATGGATATAAATTATCATATAATGCTTTTCCTTCTCTTAAAAATTCTGGAGAAAACATTATATTATCAATATTATATTTTTCTTTTATATTTTTGATAAATCCAACAGGTATTGTTGATTTTATAACAATTGTAGTATCTATTTTCATATCAATTATGTTTTTTATAACTTCTTCAACACTAGATGTGTCAAAAGAATTAGTAACATCATCATAATTAGTTGGTGTACTTACTATGATATATTTTGCATTAGTAAAAGCTTCCTTATAATCTAATGTTGCTCTTAAATTTAATTTTTTATTTTTAAGATAATCTTCTATTTCTTTGTCCTTTATTGGTGAAATGTGATTATTAATCATATTTATTTTTTCTTCTACTATATCAAAGGCAACTACTTCATTATTTTGTGCTAATAATGTTGCTATCGATAATCCGACATATCCTGTTCCAGCTACTGCTACTTTCATAAAAAAACACCTCACAGTAGTTTATTATAGCATTAAATATTAACTGTATCAATAAAATTAATTACTTATTTTACAAGCATCAATAAATGCTTCTATTATTTTTTTACTATTTATATCATCTTGTATATCTTCTGGGTGCCATTGTAATCCTATAAAAAATGTTTTTGATTTATCTTCAACTGATTCAATTATATTATCCTCGCTTAATGAACTTATACTTAAATTAGTATTTAAAACTTTATATCTATGCTTACTATTTACTAAAATACTATCTTTTTTTAATATATCTTTTAACTTTGTATTACTAATTATATTTATTTTATGTACATATTTCATTACACTTTTATGATTATCATTTTCTATTTTTTCTATATTACCTGATATCATAGACATTTGCTGCATACCTAAACATATTCCTAGTGTTGGTTTATTTATATCTCTTAAATATTTTAATATATCTATATCATATTCATTTTCTATTTCTCCTCCTTGAAATATAAATCCATCTATATCATCAATAATATATTTTATATTATCAACTTTATCTGGCATTATTCCAAGTATTAATACATTATATTTTTTTATATAATTTATTATATCTTCATCTATTTTATAAAAATCTTTATATTTTCTTAATATTATTCCTATTTTTAACACATTAATCACCAGTATAATATATACTTACTTCATATTTTTTATTATTTTTAATATATTTTAATAGTGATTAGAATGAAAAAATATATTAATTTAATATTAGTATTATTATTTTTAACTCTTGAAATTTATTTACTTTGTGATTCTACTAAAGTAATTGATAGTTTTAATAAAACTCTTAATATATGTTTATATACTCTTCTTCCTACTATGTTTGCATCTATTATATTTACTAGTATGCTTATTGAACTTGAGTTTGATAAATATATTCCTAAAGTAATAATTAATTTCTTTTCTAGAATATTTAATATATCTAATAAAGATGTAATTATATTTATATTATCTATTTTTAGTGGATACCCTAATAATTCTAGAATGCTTAATGGTAATAAAAACTTAAATAATTTAATTAATTTTACTTGTTTTATTAATCCTATATTTTTAATATGTACAATTGGTTATGTTTATCTAAAAGATATTAAGGTTACAATTATTATAATGTTATGTCATTATATATCTTCTATTATAGTAGGTATTTTAATTAGGGATAAAGAAATAAAAAGTGATGATAATGTAGTAAATGACATAAAGAATACTAATTATTTAGATTCATATTTTAATATATTAAGAAATTCTATTAAGGCATTATGTAATATTTTTTCTAATATATTATTTTTCTCTTTATTATCTTCTCTTATTTCTAATATAACTAACTTTAATAGTATTATAAATAGTATTGTTTTAGGTATATTAGAGTTTTCTAATGGTACTTATTTAATATCTTCTTTAGATTTAGATATTTTTTATAGAGGTATGCTTATACTTATTATTATAACTTTTGGTAGTTTTAGTATACATATGCAGATGATTAGTGTTAATGAAAAAATAAAATACACTAGATTCTTAAAATATAGAATTCTTAGTGTATTTATATCTATTAGTTTTTATTTACTTTTTAGTGTACTATATATTCAATAATAGTATTAAAGTCTATTTGGGTTAAATATATAATCATTGTTGATAGTGCTAAATATGGTGCGAACGCTAATAGATTTGTTTTTTTAGTATGCATATTTATTATTGATAATGGAAGTGATATAAATGAAGATACAAATACAATTACTATTGATAATTTATATCCTACTATCATTGATACATAAAACATCATTTTTATGTCTCCTCCACCCATTGTATCTTCTTTAAATATTAAATTACCTATTAATCTTATAACATACATTATTGCAAACATAATTAAACCATCTAATACCATAAATAATAATTCATATCCTAAATCCATATATGTAAGAGATGTATCTAATTTATATGTTATATATATTTTTAATGGAATAAGTATTATAGAAAATAATATAAGTATTTCATTTGGAATAATCATATATTTTATATCACATAACATTATTATTAATAAAGATGATATAAATAAACAAGAAAATATAATATTTAATAATTCTGGATATTTATCTTTAAATATTAAATAACAAAGTACAAATAATATTGCAGTAAATATTTCAAATACTGGATATATAATAGATATTTTTTCCTTACAATATTTACATTTTCCTTTATTAATAATATAAAATAATATTGGTGTTGTATCTATAATACCAAGTTCATGACCACAATTAGTACATTTTGATTTACTAAAAAATAATTCTTCTTTTTTAACAAGTCTATTTCCTATTTTTGTAAAAAAAGAACCTAAATATAAACCTAGTATAAATAAAAATATTATATAAAATATATCAATCACTTTAATCACCTAAAACTTCTGTATTATTATCAAATAAATTATAACATATTTATATCATTTTATAAACTTTTTTTTGGTATTTCATATAATATCAACAAGGAGGTATACCTATGTTTAATCCAAATGCTGCATTTATACCACTTAGAACTTTAGCACCTGTCGCTAAAAAAACTTTTGACTGGGCAGCACTACTTACAAATACTCAAAAAACACTTAATATTGTTAATCAAGCAATACCAATTGTATACCAAGCAAAACCTATTATTAAAAATGCAAGAACTATGTTTAGAATTGCTAGTGAATTTACAAAGAGTAGTAATTCAAATAATAGTTCTATTAATCAAAATACTACTAATAATAGTAATATTAACACTAATATATCTAATACTAATAGTAACTATAATTATGAATATGAAGATAATCAACCTAGTTTCTTTATATAAAAAAAACACATAGTGTTTTTTAATTTTTAATTATTATATTTTTAATCTATATTCAAATTATTTATATATTCGATAAAATATAATGGTATATTTATAATTTTTCCATCTTTACTTAAATTTTTTAGTGAAAATCTAAATGATATTTCATTATCGTTATTAGAATTATATTTTGTTAAGCTATTATGATTTATGTTTTTATCTGATTTTACTTCAACTGGAATAATTTTATTTTTTCTTTGAATAACAAAATCAATCTCATTTCTATCAAATGTATAATAATTTGGAGATTCATCTAATAAGTAGTTTAAAACATTTGCTACATAGTTTTCTGTAAATGATCCTTTAAATTCTTCTAATAATTTATTACCTTCTAATATTATACTACTATCTAAATTAGACATTCTTCTAAGTAATCCTACATCCATCATATAAATTTTATATGCTGATAAATCTACATATGCTTTTAATGGAAATGAACATTTACTTACTAAAAAACATTTTGAAATTAAATTAGCATCTTTTAACCAGTTTAATGCATTTTCATATTCTCTTGCTCTTGCACCTTCTTTAACAACTTGATAAACAAATTTTTTATTTTCTCTAGACAATTGAGATGGAATACCATTCCAAATTAGAGAAATTTTGTTTGCTTCACTAGCATCAACATGTTTTGAAAAATCTTCTTCATAAGAGTTTAATATATTTTTTTGAATTTTATTAACTTTTTCTATATTCTTATCATTAATCCAACTATATACAGCTTCTGGCATTCCACCAATAATATAGTATGTTTTTAGTTTTTCAATAAGTTCTGATTCAAACAATTTTGGTATTTCTTTTATTTCTTTTGTTTGTCTCATTACTTCAACTAAATTTTCTTTATTATCAGCAATTAAAAATTCACTAAAAGTCATAGGATATAAATTTAAGAAATCCACTTTTCCTACTGGAAATGAGGTTTTAGATAGACGAATTCCTAATAATGAACCTGCGCATGCAATATGATAATCATTAGCTTCTTCACAAAAATATTTTAATGAATTTAATGCATCAGAACATTCTTGGATTTCATCAAATATAATTAATGTTGATATTGGACTTATTTTTTTACCACTTGCAAGAGATAATTGTTCTATTATTCTTTTTGGATCTTTTGTATTTAAAAATAATTCAGATAATCCTTTATCATAGTCAAAGTTAAAATATGCAACATTATCATAATACTTTTCACCAAATTCTTGTAATATATATGTTTTTCCTACCTGTCTTGCACCTTTTAAAATCAAAGGTTTTCTATCTTTACTATTTTTCCATTCTATAAGTTTTTCAGTTATAAATCTTTTCATCTTTATCACCTCTAATGACATTATATCACATTTTTGTATGGAATATTCACATTTTAATCACACTTTTGCGCATTTTTTTGTATTTTTAATCACACTTTTGCATAAATAATACTATTTATACTCATACCATAAGCCACTTGATTTTAATTCATTTATTATTTTATTATGTTCTGAATCTGTTTTTGTAAAATATACTTTCATATTTTTATCTGCTACAAAATATAAATAATCATTACTCGTATAATTAATTACTGCCTCTATTGCTTCACTACTTGGATTACAAATAGGTCCTATTGGTAATTTACCAATATTATTTTGTGATCTTGTATTATATGGATTATCACTATTTATTTCTGATTTATATAAATCTCTTTCTCCAAGTTCTATTTTAGCTGCATAATATGTAGTTACATCACTTCCAAGACTCATACCATTATTTAATCTATTTATAAATACTCCAGCAATATTCTTTCTATCATCAAGAGTTACTCCCTCTCCTTCTACCATTGATGCAAGTGTTATTATTTGATGAATAGTAAATGTAGTATTTTGAATTTGATCTTTAAATTTACTAAGTACTATATCTGTTTGATCAAGTAGTTTTTCAAATATATCTTTTACATTAGCATCTGCTTTAAATTCATAAGTATTAGGTGATAAATATCCCTCAAGTGGATAATATATATTTTCATTTAATATAGTTTCATCTAAAAACCAATATTTATTTATTAATGATTGTATATATTCTTTATCACTTAATGTATTAAATACATCATCATAGGTATTTAGTGTATTTTTTTCTATTATTTTTGCCATACCTCTCATTGTTTTTCCCTCATTAAAGGTTATAGTAATAGTTTCTTCTTTAATATTTGAACCATCTTTTAAAATAGATAATATTTGTTTTAAACTCATATTTTTATTTAATGAATAATTACCTGCTTTTAATCCATTTATATTATTTATTTTAATATAAGCAAGCATAAATAATCTATTTCTTATAAGTTTTTTTTCTTTTAGTATATCTGATACATCTCTAATTGTACTTCCCTCTTTTATTTTTAAAATTACTTTACTATCTTTATTTGAAATAGGCATAGTATTAACAAAACAAAATACAATTCCTATAATCATAATAATTGATATGAATATTGGAACTATATATATTAATTTTTTCTTTTTATTCTTTTTTTTATTTTTTTTCATATTTATCTCCTATTCTAATATTGCCTTTATTCTTCTTACTCCTGATGATGATGCTTCTTCTTTTATTATTTTAAATGTACCAAGTTCACTAGTATTTTTAACATGTGGTCCACCACATAATTCTTTAGATACATCTCCTATACTATAAACTGTAACTATATCTGGATATTTTTCTATAAACATACATTCAGCACCTGATTTAATTGCATCTTCTTTTTTCATTTCTGTTTTTGTTACATCTAATTTTTCTTTAATCCATTTATTTACTAAATCTTCTGTTTTCTTTTTTTCTTCTTCTGTTAATTTATGATCACAAGAAAAATCAAATCTCATTCTTTCACTTGTTATATTTGAACCTTTTTGATGAACATCTTTATTAATAACTTGTTTTAATGCTGCATTTAATAAATGTGTTGCTGTATGATATTTTACTTCCATTTCTCCAGTTGCTGCTAATCCTCCTTTAAATTTACCAGATGAAGCACTTCTAGATAATTCTTGATGTGCCTTAAATTTTTCATAAAAACCATTTATATCTACACTAAATCCTTGTTCTTTTGCTAATTCTTCTGTTAATTCTATTGGAAATCCATAAGTATCGTAAAGTTTAAATGCTAAATCTTTATTTATTTTATTATCAGTAATATTTTTTGTAATCTTTTCAAATTTTCTTAATCCTTTTTCTAGTGTTTTATTAAATTTTATTTTTTCATTTTTTAATACTTCATAAACTACATTTTCATTTTCACTTAATTCACTATAATATTTTTTATACTGATTTATTACTACTCTAGCTATTTTTTCTTCAAAATTACTATTTATATCTATATCTAATTTTCTAGCATGTCTAATTGCTCTTCTTATTAATCTTCTAAGTATATATCCTTGATCAGTATTAGATGGTTTTATTAATGATTTATCAGCTGCTATAAATACTGCAGTTCTTATATGGTCTGCAATTATCCTCATACTTCTTTCATTACCATCATATTTTTTATTTGATACATCTTCTATTGTACTAATTATGTCTTTAAATAAACTAGACTGATAATTATCATCTTTATTTTCAAGTAGTGCTACTACTCTTTCAACTCCCATTCCTGTATCTACATTTTTAACAGGTAATTTTGTATAAGTACCATCTTCATTTTTATAATATTCCATAAATACATTATTCCATATTTCTACCCATCTATCATCATCTTTATCATATACTTTTGGAATTTCATCATTGCTTCTAAAGTAAAATATTTCTGTATCACATCCGCAAGGACCACTTTCTCCTGCTATCCAAAAATTATCATCTTTTCCTAGATATGCAATTTTTTCTTTTTTTATTCCAAGACTTTCCCATATACCTGCACTTATTTCATCTTTAGGTATATTCTCATCTCCCTTAAATACTGTTACTGCTAATTTTTCTACTGGAATATTTAAAACTTTAGTTAAAAATTCAAAACTATAGTTTATACTTTCTTCTTTAAAATAATCTCCTAAAGACCAATTTCCAAGCATTTCAAAAAATGTATGATGTGTTTTATCTCCAACCTCATCTAAATCATTAGTTCTAATACATTTTTGATAATCACATAATCTTTTTCCATAAGGATGTTTTTCTCCCATTAAATATGGAATAAGAGGTTGCATACCTGCAGTATTAAATAGTACTGATGGATCATTTTCTGGTACTACAGGAGCACTAGGTATTTGTTTATGTCCTTTACTTACAAAATAATTTATATATAAATCTTTTAAATTCATAATTTTAATTCCTTTCTATAATATCTTTTATTTTATTAACAACATCATCTATATGCATATTAGTAGTATCTATATATATTTGATCATCAGTTCTTATTAGTGCCCCTACTTTTTTATGCATATCATTATAATCTCTTTTTTTTATGTTTTCATAAACCTCTTCATATGTCATATCAATATTTTTTTCTTTATTTTGCTTAATTCTTCTTTTTACTCTTTCATCTAATGATGCATCTAGATAAAACTTATAAGTTGCATTTTTAAATACTACTGTTGTTATATCTCTACCTTCCATTACTACATCATGATTTTCTGCCATTTTTCTTTGAATATTTACCATATTTTCTCTAACTTTTTCAATACTAGATACTTCAGATACTATATTACTTACTTCTTTTCCTCTAATTATATTAGTTACATCTTCATTATCTAAATATACTTTACCATCTGTAGATAATTTAATATCTATATTTTTAGATAATTCTATTATTTTTTCTTCATCATCTAGTGGAATATTGTTTTTTAATACACTAAGTGCAACACATCTATAAGTTGCTCCTGTATCAATATTTACTAAATTAAATATTTTTGCTAGCTTTTCAGCTACTGTACCTTTACCACTTCCACAAGGTCCATCAATTGCGATTATCTTATTCATAATATTATCCTCCAAAATAACAAAAGGATAGTACGTTAAGGAGCCTATAACAAGGCGGTACCATCCTTTTATTTACTTAATTTGATAACGGTTTTTATATTCCGGCTTATTATAAGCAACTTCAGGCACTAGCATTTTCATTAAAATTTATTATCAGTTTTCACCAAATACTGACTCTCTACTAATAAATAATTAATTACTTTTTGCCATCATTAGTCTTTAATATATAATTTGATAATTTTAAATAATTATCAAAAATATCAAGTTTATTATATCAAAACTCATATTAAATATCAATTGAAATTAATATTATTTACATTAATTTTAATGATTCAATTTCCTTTATTGATAAGCCAGTATATTCACTAATTAAATTTATATTAAGACCCTTTTTAAGCATATTTTGTACTATTTGTAATCTTTCTTTTTCAGTACCCTCTTTAATTCCTTCATTGATGCCTTCTTTTATTCCTTTTTCAATTCCATCTTCTTCTGCTTTCTTTAATCTTGAGTTTAATATCTTTCTTTGGTCTTCTTCATAGCTCATATATTCTCTAAATTCTGGATCTTCATTTAATCTATCTAACTCTTTCATATATTTTTCGACCGCCTTATCTTTCTTTGATAGAATTTGTAAGTCTTCTTTCTCTAAGTTTAACATCACTAATGCTTTGTTTCTTCTTATTAATTCTTCTTTTTTATTATCCCATATTTTCTTATAAAAATCCATATTATATTCATATATTTTTAAATTTTCTATAAATTTCTTTCCTTCTTCATCTTGTACATAATATACTCTATATGCTTTATTATCTTTTATTCCATATGATAAGTTTATTTGTATATGCATTATATCTTCTGTATATATTTCTCCTACTAATGTATTATGTGAATATATATCTGATATATATGCCATATTCCTTGGATGTACATAATATTCATTACTTGTATTTACTTCTATTTGTACTTTTCCTATATCTGTTTCTAATAAGGCATCTACTGTCTTTCCTTTTACATTTATATTTCCTACATTTCTTTCTTGTCTTTTTATTTGTATATTATTTATCTTTATTTCTAATATACTTTCTAATAAG
Organism: uncultured Bacilli bacterium; assembly: GCA_947629025.1. Lineage (GTDB taxonomy): Bacteria > Bacillota_I > Bacilli_A > RF39 > UBA660 > CAG-433. The sequence continues at coordinate 51,920 of CANRCC010000002.1, forward strand.
AATTTTAATATATCTTTATTTTTTTCATTAAGCATTATTTCTTTAAATGCTCTATCATATTTGCCGGTATAATATTTCATAACTTATACCTCCTTTCACTAATTATTTTCTCTTTTTATTTTCTAAATCCCCTAAAAATAAAAAAAACAACTTTTTAGTTGTTATTCAAGATTACTTCTAAACTCTTTTAAAGAGGTTAAAAATTCTAAATTTTTTGTTTCTTCTATCTCATCATTTTTCTTATCAAACTTAAATTCTTCTAAATCTATAAAAGACTCTAATACTTCATCTTTCTCTTCTTTTTCTTTTTGAATACCAAATATTGGTGAAATAACTTTTGATGCTTTAAACTTTTTTGGTTCTTCTTCAATTTTTTCTATTTGCTCTATTTGTTCTTCTTTTTCTGGTTCTAATTCATTTAATACTTCTACTTCTTCACATTTATAAACAATTTTTTGACTTCCTGCTCTTTTAACAAGTTCATCATAGCTAATAATTGCATTTTCTTCTTGATCTTCTTCAAATTCAGTTAAATTTATTGGTTCTTTTTCTAAAGTATCTTCTATTAATTTTGTTATATCATCAATTGAAGTTTTTTTAGGAACAACTTTTACAACTTCTTCTACTTCTTGTTTTTTTACTTCCTTTATTGGGACTTCTTTATTTTCTTTCTTTAGATTTACTAATGGTTTTATATCTTTATTAGCAGTATCTATTTTTTGACTTATAGTAGATATTTTCTTTTTTACACTTATTCCTTTAAGTATTTTATCATTTTTCTTTTTTGTAATATAATTAATAACCAAAATACTAATAAGCATAAGTGATACTAATATAATTAAAAATAATAACACTTGACTACTACTATCCATATTTGAAAACATATATAAAATTGAATTAAAATTTATCATTACTTCACCTCATTAACTCATACTTTAAAATGCTCATTGCAAATATGGGAGCAGTTTCTGTTCTTAATATTGTATTACCAAATGATGTACCTATAAACCCACTTTCAATAAACAATTTTTCTTCTTCACTATCAAATCCACCCTCGGGACCGACGACTATAATAATTCTATCACAAATATTAGCATTTTGTAATACATTTTTTATAGATTTTTGATTTTCTTTTGTACTTGCTAAAATTTTTAAATCATAATCCAATTTACATATGTCATTTATATTCATAACATTACTAACATTTGGGCATATATTTCTATATGATTGCTCTGCTGCTTCCTTTGTTATCATATTCCATCTATCTATTTTTTTCTTTTCTTTTTTATCTATTTTTACTTTACATCTATTTGCACAATATGGAATAAAATTATATGCTCCAAGCTCTGTACATTTTTGAAGGATGAAATCTGTTTTTGTTTCATTTACTAATGAGAATACTATAGTTATCTTCTTATCTAATTCATTATTTATATCTAACTTTTTTTCCTTTTTAATTAATACATCGTTATTTTTTATACTTTGTATTTTACATAAATATACATTTTTATCATAAACTACTTCTATTAAATCATTTTCTTTCATTCTCATAACCTTTGATATATGAAACTTATCTTGACTAGTTAAATTTAATTTTTCATCTACAGCAAAATATCTTTGCATTTTAATCACCAAGTATATTATAAAATATTAATATTCCTATTACAACAAATTTCTACTAAATAAATAAATTTTAACAATACATTACTAGTAAAATTGTTTATTTTTTGGTATACTAACTATAGTAAGGAGAATTATTATGGATATGGATAATGATATAATTAAATATACACCAAATGAAGATAGTAATAATAATGCTTTAGATAATAAATTTAGTGTTCTTAAAAACTATGCAGAAGATTTAACAAATAAGACTTATATAACAAATCCTGCGATAGAAAGAGATGAAGAAATAAAAAATTTAATACTTATACTACTTAGCCCAGAAAAGTCTGCAGTACTTACTGGTAAAGCTGGTATTGGTAAAACATCTATTGTTGAAGGACTTAGTTATAGAATTCAAAGAAAAGAAGTACCAAACGCTTTACTTGATAGTAAAATATATAAAATTGCTACTTCATCTTTACTTGGTAGTTATGAAAGTAATGGAAATGAAGAATCAAAACTTCAACTTCTTATTAATGAAGTTTTAGGTAAAAAAAATATTATCTTATTTATAGATGAAATACATACATTAGTAACTGCATCAAGAACTGGAGATATTGACTTTTTAAATATGCTTAAACCTGGACTTGATCGTGGTGATATTAAGATTATTGGTGCGACTACAACTGCTGAATACGAACAGTATTTACTTAAAGATAAAGCTTTCTTAAGACGTTTTGAAAAAATTGAAGTTGAAGAACCAGATCAAGAAACAACAGTTAAAATACTAATGGGAACTGTTAAAAAAATAGAAGCTGCTACTAATGTTAAGTGGCCTTATACAAATTGGGTTCTTGAACTTGTTTGCAAATTCATTGTTAATATGACTAGTGAATATAAAAGAATATATGAAACTGGTTCTAGATATCCTGATGTATCACTTGCACTTTTATCAAAATGTTTTACATATGCAAGATTTGAAAACTCAGAATATGTTACATTTAAACATATATATCAAGCAATAATCAATTGTAATAGCGTTTATGATGATGTTATAATAAAAGAACTTGCAGTATTTAAAGAAACATTTAATGAATTTCTTGTAAAAGAAAATGTAGAGATGTCTATCTAATATCTCTACATTTTTATTTTCTAAAAAATTTTTTAAATCTATTTATAAAGTCATCGTTATCATCTAAATTAGTTTTTCCTAATTCTTTAAATAATTCTTTTTGCTTTTTATCTAGTTTGGTTGGAATAACTACATTAATTACTATATATAAATCTCCTACTTTACTTGAGTTAAGATATGGCACACCTTTTCCTTTAATTTTATGTTTTTCTCCATTTTGGGTTCCTTCTGGTATATTTAATATAATACTTTCTTTCATAAGAGGTACTTCTTTTTTACATCCAAGTGTAGCTTCTATTATATTAATTGGAATGGTCATATAAATATCATTACCTTCTCTTTTAAATATTTCATGTTCACGTACATTAAACTCTACATATAAATCTCCACTAGGTCCGCCATTTATTCCAGCTTCACCTTTTTCTTTTAATCTTATTTGGTTACCTGTATCTACACCTGCTGGAATTGTAACTGATAGAGTTTTTCTTTTTCTTACTCTACCTGTTCCTTTACAATTACTACATACTTCTTTATATGTCACTCCACTTCCATTACATTCTGGACAAGTTGTTTTTGACATAAATGATCCAAACATAGTTCTTGATTCTTCAGTTACTGTACCACTTCCATGGCATCTTTGACAAGTTGCCTGTTTATGTCCACCTTTTCCTTTACATTCACTACATGTTTCATATACATCAATAGTTAAATCTTTTGTGCATCCATATACTGCTTCCATAAAAGACAAATCCATTTTATATAAAACATCATTTCCTTTTCTTGCTCTATTACCTCTTGATGATGAAGATGAAAATCCAAATCCACTTCCAAAAACACCAGATAATATATCAGATAAATCTATATCGTCAAAACCAAATGAAGATGAGAATCCTCCAAATCCACCATATCCTTGACCACCAGCATTATTTTCAAATGCAGCATGACCAAATTGATCATATGTTTTTCTCTTATTTGGATCAGATAATACTTCATATGCTTCTTGTACTTCTTTAAATTTTTCTGGTGCATCTTTGTCTTTATTTATATCTGGATGATACATTTTAGCTAATTTTCTAAAAGCACTTTTAATTTCTTTTTCATCGGCAGTTTTAGAAACACCTAAAACCTCATAATAATCTCTTTTTGCCATATACTTCACCTTCCATTATTTTATACTATTATATGTTTTTTCTAATTCATCTAATAGTTTATTAAAAAACTCTATTGTATTTAATATAAAATCATTTTTATTTACATCAATATCAACTAGCAATAATGCTTCATTAGGATATTTACTAGATCCTACTTTTAAAAAATCTATATATTTAGATATAAACTTTTTATCTTTGCTTAGTATTTTTGTTGCACAATATGTTGCACATGATATACCAATAGCGTATTTATATAAATAAAAATCTGTATATAAATGTGAATAAATTTCCCATCTATATTTTATTTGCTTATCAACTACTACATCTTTTCCATAATATTCTTTATATAAATCAAGGCATAAGTTTGAAAAATATTCTCCATTTACTGGATTATTATTTTCTACCATATTATGAACATCTAACTCAAATTTTGCAAATAATGTTGAATCAAAGAAATTTGATATATATAATCTTAATAAATCATTTATTAAGTATAATTTAGTATTCAAATCCTTTTCTTTTTCTATCATAGTAACATTAAATATAATTTCATTTGTAAGTGATGCGACCTCTGCTAAAACAAGTGGGTAATCATAATATTGATATGGATTACTATTTTTAGATAAATATGTATTAACAGAATGTCCAAGTTCATGGGCTAATGCACTTATATCATTAATTTTACCTTCAAAGTTAATAAGCACATATGGATTAGAATCATATACACCTGAAGAAAATGCTCCACTATACTTACCAACATTATTATATACATCTATCCATCTTTCATCAAAAGCTCTTTTTAAGATATCTGTATATTCACTTGAATATACATCATTAAATGTATCTAATATAATATCTTTTGCCTCAGAAAACGAATATGTTTTATCACTATCTGATACAATTGGTGCATTTACATCATATATATGAAATTCATCATAATTTAACATTTCTTTTTTTATTTTATAATATCTATGTAATGAAGATATATTTGAATATACAGTATTTATCAAATTATCATATAAATCTTTAGATAAATTATCACTTATTAAATCTGATTCAAGCATACTATTATACTTTCTAATACTAGTTATAGTATTATTTATCTGAAGATGTGCTTCATATAAAGTTCCAATTGTATTACTATATTTTCCATATTCACCAAAGTATTTTTTAAATGCTTTTTCTCTAACTTTTCTATTTTTTGATTTTATAAAAATAGAATAATTTGAATCAGTAAGTTCTACCATATTTTGATTTTCATCTTTTATATTACCAAATTTCATATCAGAGTTAACTAACATATCATATGCATCTGATGGTAATAAAATTGCTTTTGATAGATTAGATAATAATTTTTCTTCTGAATCACTAAGTGAATGTTTTTTATCTTTAAACATAACTTCAAACATAAATTCATACTCTTTTAATTTTTCATTTTTACTTATGAATTTTTTTATTTTCTCATAATCTAATCTTAGTATTTTATTATTTACAAAAGATGTTTGCGCTACAATACTTTGAATAGTATTTAAAACTCTATTATATAATAATTGATTAGAAGAATTTGTTTGATCTTCTGATACTTTTAAATTAATATAAACCATTAATTTATCTAATAATCTACTTAATGATAAATCTAAATTAACAAGTTCATATAAAGTATTTTCATCTAATTCTTTATCCTTATATTCAACTATTTGTTTTTCTTTATCTTTTGCAAGTTTTATATCATTATCTAATTCATTAGCATCTTTATATAAATTTTCTAAATCCCATTTATACTTACTTTCTACTTCTTCTCTTTTTCTTTGATTGATTTTCATAAAATAGCCCTTTCATATAAACAAGATAGAAAGTTCTAGTTACCTAGAACTTCTAATATTATTTTTCTTCGTAATCTGCATCTACTACATTATCATCTTCTGTTTTTGTTGATTCATTACTATCTTCAGTAGTACTTTGATTTGCTTTTGCTGCTTCTTCATATACTTTTGAACCTAATTTCATAGCTTTATCATTTAAGTTTTCTTTAGCAGCTTTCATCTTATCTAAATCATTTGATTCTATAGCATCTTTTGCTTCTTTAACTGCATCTTCTGCTTCTTGTTTTTCTTTATCATCAATTTTATCGCCTAAATCTTTAATTGCTTTTTCTGTTGCAAATGATAATTGTTCAAGTTCATTTTTAACATCTGCTTCTTCTTTTCTTTTTTCATCTGCTTCTTTATTTGCCTCTGCTTCTTTTACCATCTTATCTATTTCTTCATCTGTTAATGATGTTGATGCAGTTATAGTAATTGATTGTTCTTTATTTGTTCCTAAATCTTTAGCTTTAACATTAACTATACCATTAGCATCTATATCAAATGTAACTTCAATTTGAGGTACTCCTCTTGGTGCTGGTGGGATATTAGTAAGTTGGAAATTACCAAGTGTTTTATTATCACTAGCCATTGGTCTTTCACCTTGAAGTACATGTATATCAACAGCTGGTTGATTATCTGCTGCTGTTGAGAATACTTGGCTCTTACTTGTTGGTATTGTAGTATTTCTTGGAATTAATGTAGTCATAACACCACCCATTGTTTCAATACCAAGTGATAATGGTGTTACATCAAGAAGTACTATATCATTTACCTCTCCAGTTAATACACCACCTTGAATTGCTGCACCCATAGCAACAACCTCATCAGGATTAACTCCTTTTGATGGTTCTTTTCCAAGTTCTTTTTTAACAAGATCTGTTACCATAGGTATTCTTGTTGATCCACCAACAAATATTACTTTATCAATATCATTTTTACTTAATTTAGCATCTTTTAATGCTTTTCTAACTGGTTCTAGAGTTGATTCAACAAGATCACGAATTAAGTCTTCAAATTTTGCTCTTGTTAAATTTACTTCTAAATGAAGTGGTCCATTTTCTCCTTGTGATATAAATGGTAAACTTATTTGAGTAGTAGTTACTCCACTTAAATCTTTCTTTGCTTTTTCTGATGCATCTTTAATTCTTTGCATAGCCATTTTATCTTTTGATAAATCTATACCATTTTCTTTTTTAAATTCAGATACAAGATAATCAGATAATCTATTATCAAAATCATCTCCACCTAGTCTATTATTACCTGATGTTGCTTTAACTTCATATACACCATCACCTAACTCTAGTATTGATACATCAAATGTACCACCACCAAGGTCATAAACAAGAATTGTATGTAAATCATCTTGTTTATCAGAACCATATGCTAAAGATGCTGCTGTTGGTTCATTAATAATTCTTTCTACTTCAAGTCCTGCTATTTTACCAGCATTTTTAGTTGCTTGTCTTTCAGCATCATTAAAATATGCTGGAACAGTAATAACTGCTTTTGTAACTTTTTCTCCTAAATAAGCTTCTGCATCTGATTTTAATTTTTGAAGAATCATTGCAGAAATTTCTTCTGGTGTATATTCTTTACCATTAGCTTTTACTTTTTTATCAGTACCCATTAATCTTTTTATAGAATAAATAGTATCTGGATTTGTAACCATTTGTCTTTTAGCAGCATCACCAACTATTATTTCATCACCTTTAAATGCTACTACAGATGGAGTTGTTCTTCCTCCTTCTGGGTTTGTTATTACTTTTGCTGCTGCACCTTCCATAACAGCGACACAACTATTTGTTGTACCTAAATCTATACCTATTATTTTACTCATTTTATCTCTCTCCTTTATTTATTAACCTTAACCATTGCTGGTCTTATTACCTTATCTTTATAAGTATAACCTTTTTGCATTACTTCTATTACAATATTTTCTTCTTTACCATCTTCATGAACTTGCATAACTGCTTGATGAAAGTTAGGATCAAATTCTTTATCTAAAGCATCTATTTCTTTTACTTCATACTTTTCTAATATATTTTTTAAATTATTATATATTATCTTCATTCCATTTAAGAATTTAGATACCTCATCTTCCATATTATCATCATCCATATTAAATGCTCTTTCAAAATTATCCATAATGACAAGAAGTTCTAATATTAATGATTCATTAGCATATTTCATTATTCTAGTAGTTTCTTCTTCTTTTCTTCTAATAGAATTAACCATTTCAGCAGTTACTCTAATATTTTTATCATTAAGTTCACTTATTTGCTTTTTTAATTCTTCTATTTCTTTATCTTTTTTATTTTCCTTTTTATTCTTTTTTATGTCTTTTTCTTCCTTTACTTCTTCTTTTACCTCTTCTTTTATTTCTTTGTTATCTTTTTCCATACTACTCCCTTTCTATGCAAGATTTTAAGACCTCAAGAAGACTTACAACTTTATCATATTCCATTCTTTTTGGTCCTATAATTGCAAGAGTTCCTTCTTCATTATCTGCATTATATTTTGTTTTTATTATAGTAAGGTCATCATCTATATTATTTTCTGCACCAATATATATATTTATTCCATTTGAATCTTCTTTAATAGATGATACTAAATTTTCATCATCAAGTTTATTTACTAAATCTTTTATTTTTTTAGCATTTGATGAAAACTCTTCAAATTCAAGCATATTATTTTTACCTTTAACAGTCATCTCTGATGAATTTTTTAAATCACTAAATGCTGAGTAAAATGCATTATATATAACTTCATGATTTGTTACATATTGTCCAATAATAGGCTTAATTTCAAATTCTAGTTTTTCTGATACTTCACTAATTGGAGTACCTACTATAAGTTTATTAATAAGTTCAACAATTTTTGCTATTTCTTCTAAATTAGTATCTTTTATATCAATTTTTTTATTTTCTACATGTCCATTATCTGTAATAACAATTGCAATTACACTATCTTTATTTATTGGAATTGTTTCAACTTTTTTTAATCTGCTATCATCATTATTACCAAGTACAACAGCAGTATAATGAGTCATTTCTGAAATAATTTCCAAACTTTTTGATATTGCATCTGATAATATTAGTGATTTATTTTGAAATACTCGTTGAAGATTTAAAACCTCTTCGCCTGTCATATTTTTTGGTTTCATTAAATTATCAACGTAATATCTATAACCATTCTCACTAGGTATCCTACCAGATGAAATATGTGTTTTTTCTAAGTATCCCATCTCTTCTAATTTTGCCATTTCACTTCTTACAGTTGCAGGTGATACTCCTAAAGTATTACAAATTGCTGTAGATCCAACTGGAACTGGTGCTTTACCATACTCTTCAATTATCAGTTTTAATATCTCATTTTGTCTTGTACTTAACAAAATTATCACCTCTAATCCAAGTATTCGAATAATATTATACCATTTATTTTAGCAATGTCAATACGTGAGTGCTAAAAAATAAAATAAACGTATTTTACAACGTTTATTTTACACTTAAAATGAACTGTTTTTATATTCATATTTATATTTTGACTCAAATGAGCTTTTATATACATGCAAAGATTTTTTAAATATACTAAGTATTTCACTTTTTGATAAAGAAGTTATTTTATGTATTTCATCAACTGAATAATATTTCTTATTTATCTTTCCAAATAAAAGTTGGATTACAGAAAATTCAAGTTCATTAATATTATAATTTTTTAATAATTCATTTAATGTATTTATATTTACTAATTTACTTATTTTAAATATTTTTTCTTGAATATCATCTGATGATTCATATTTTTCTTCTTTCTTTTCTTTATCACTTTCAACGATTTCTTTTTCATTCTCAATGATTTCTTTATCACTTTTCATGATTTCTTTAACATTTTTCATGATTTCTTTTTCACATAATTCTTTTAATTCTTCATAACTATTTACATTAAAATAATTTAATATTCTAATTAATAATTTAAGTGATATTCCATAGTTTAACCATTTATTTAGTGTTGATTTTGAAACTCCTAATTCTTCTGCAAATTTTGTTTGTGGTATACCTTTTATTTTTAAATAATCACTTAAAAACGATATATCATATATTTTACATATATTAGATGAAATTTTTTCTATTTCTTTTTCGCATAATTCTTTTAATTCTTCATAACTATTTATATTAAAATAATTTAATATTTTAGGTAATTGTCTAAATGGTATTCCATGGTTTAACCATCTACCTAGTGTTGCTTCTGTAATTTCTAGTTCTTTTGCTAATTCTTTTTGTGTTATACCTATTTTTTTTAAATAATATTTTAAAAATGATATATTATAGGTCTCATCTATACTAGGTGAATTTTCTTTTATCTCTTCTTCACATAATTCTTTTAATTCTTCATAACTATCTACATTAAAATAATTTAATATTTTAGGTAAGTCTTTAAATGATATTCCATGGTTTAACCATCTACCTAGTGTTGATTTTGTAATTTCTAGTTCTTCTGCTAATTTTTCTTGTGTTATACCTTTTATTTTTAAATAGTCAATTAAAAATGATATATCATATTTTTCATCTATATTATATGGATTTTTTTCTATCTCTTTTTCACATAATTCTTTTAACTCTTCATAACTATTTACATTAAAATAATTTAATATTTTAGCTAAGTATTTAAATGGTATTCCATCTCTTATCCATTTGCCTAGTGTTGATGGTGAAAATCCTAGTTCTTTTGCTAATTTTGCTTGTGATGGACCTTTTATTTTTAAATAATCAATTAAAAACGATATATCATATTTTTCATCTATATTGTATGAATTTTCTTCTATCTCCTTTTCGCATAATTCTTTTAATTCTTCATAACTATTTACATTAAAATAATTTAATATCATAGGTAATTTTTTAAATGGTACTCCATCTTTTGACCATTTTCTTAGTGTTGATTCTGAAATTCCTAGTTCTTTTGCTAATTTTGCTTGTGATGGACCTTTTATTTTTAAATAATCAATTAAAAACGATATATCATATTTTTCACTTGTATTAGATAAATTTTCTTCTATCTCCTTTTCGCATAATTCTTTTAATTCTTCATAACTATTTACATTAAAATACTTTAATATTTTAGGTAAGTTGATAAATAAAATTCCATATTTTAACCATCTACCTAATGTTGATTCTGTAATTTCTAGTTGTTGTGCAAATTCTTTTTGTGATATACGTTTTATTTTTAAATAATATTTTAAAAATGATATATCATATTTTTCACTTATGTTATATGAAATTTTTCCTATCTCTTTTTCACATAATTCTTTTAACTCTTCATAACTATCTACATTAAAATAATTTAATATTCTAGGTAATTCATAAGATGATACTCCGCATTTTAACCATTTACTTAGTGTTGATTCTGAAATTCCTATTTCTTTTGCAAATTCTCTTTGTAATATATTTTTTGTTTTTAAATAATATTTTAAAAATGATATATCATATATTTTACCTATATTAGATAAAACATTTTCTTTCTCTTCTTTGCAAAATTCTTTTAATTCTTCATAACTATTTACATTAAACCAATTTAATATTCTATATAATTGTTTAAATGGTATTCCATTTTTTAACCAATTTCTTAATGTTTGAGCTGTAACTCCTATTTCTTTTGCAAATTCTATTTGTGGTATACGTTTTATTTTTAAATAATATTTTAAAAACGATATATCATATATTTCACTTATGTTAGATGAAATTTTTTCTATTTCTTTTTCACATAATTCTTTTAACTCTTCATAACTATTTACATTAAAATAATTTAATATTTTAGGTAATTGTTTAAATGGTATTCCATCTTTTAACCAAGTTACTAATGTTTGTTTTGAAATTCCTATTTCTTTTACAAAGTCTTTTTGTAATATACCTTTTATTTTTAAATAGTCATTTAAAAACGATATATCATATTTTTTGTGTATATTAGATGTTTTTTGCTTTATTTCTTTTTCGCATAATTCTTTTAACTCTTCATAACTATTTACATTAAAATAATTTAGTATTTTAGTTAATTGTCTAAATAGTACCCCATCATTCAACCATGAATTTAATGTTGAAAATGAAATTCCTATTTCTCTTGCAAATTCTTTTTGAAATATACCTTTTATTTTTAAATAATCTCTCAAAAATGATATATCATATTTTTCTCTTATGTTATATGAAATTTTTTTTAGATCTTTTTTGCATAATTCTTTTAATTCTTCATAACTATTTACATTAAAATACTTTAATATTCTAGGTAATTGGTTAAATGGTACTCCATTTTTTAACCAATTACTTAATGTTGGTTTTGCAATTCCTATTTTATCTGCAAATTCTGTTTGTGATATATCATTTATTTTTAAATAATCACTTAAAAACGATATATCATATTTTTTATTTATATTAGATAAATTTTCTTCTATCTCTTTTTCACATAATTCTTTTAACTCTTCATAACTATTTACATTAAAGTAATTTAGTATTTTAGGTAATTCATAAGATGGTACCCCACTTTTAAACCATTTGCCTAGTGTTGATAGTGCAATTTCTATTTTATCTGCAAATTCTGTTTGTGATATACCTTTTATTTTTAAATAATCTTTTATAAATGATATATCATATCTTTTATTATTATAATTTTTCTTATTATAATTTTTATGAGAAGCACTTTTTATATATTTGCCTTTTAATTCTGCATAACTTTTACTTTTATATAAAAATAGTAATTTATCTAAATAATAACCTGGCATCTTTTTTTGATTTGATAGCCAAAGTTCTACTGATTGTAAATTTGCTTCTAAATCACGAGAAAATTTTATCATATCACTTTTTGTTTTTATTTCATTTGATAAAAATGAAATATCATAACTTTTATTTTTTTCATTAGTTTTTTGTTGTTGTATTTTATTTTTTTCATTCATTTTTTGTTGTTGTATTTCATTTTTTTTATCAGCTAAAATCATCTTTTTTACATTATCTAAATTATCATATAACTCTTCTATTGTAGTACAATTACATTTTGATAATATTTTGTTTAAAGTATATTGAGGTACCTCTCTTCCTAAAACTAAATAATCATATAAAATAGATTGATTAATGTCAACAAATTTTGAAAAAGTATATAAACTAATATTATTTTTAATAATAAAACTATTTAAAAATTTAAGATTATCTAATTTTTTTTCTTTTATTTCCTTTTTATTATATATATTACTACTACGTACGTTTATTACGATTTGTTTATTTCCTGTAGTTTTTTTCTTTTCTGTAGTATCATTTCCATATAATTCTTTATATGCTGATCTTATATTTGCAATTAAAGTATCTCTACTATTATATTTATTAATTACTTTTGTAAAAACATTTTCATAACATTCATCTATATCAGATGCTTTTATTTTATATCTATATGCCATTTGATTAGAAATATATGATAATTTATCCATTAGTATTTTTTTAAAATTTTCATCTTTTTTTGCTAAAGAAACAGTATAATGATCTATATAAAATCTTGCGCGTTCTATTAAAGGAAGAGATTTTCTTCTGCATTTATTTTCTGCATAATCTATCGCATCTTCATACACACTATCATCTAATTGTAAATATTTATATTCTCTTTTTAAATTATCTAATAAACGTTCATACGTGAATTTATCCATAGTACTACCTACCTATTCTTATGTTATTTAAATTGTAATTTTTTTGCTTCTTCAAAATTTTTAAATAAGTATTCTTTACAAATATATAGATACTTTTTATAAATTTTTATAACTTCATTTTTATTCTTTTTAAATCTTTTACATACTACTCTAATAGAGTTTTTATCAAGATTATGATTATATAATAGTATTATTATTTGTCTTTCTTCAATGCTAGCATTTTCATTTTCAAAAATAAAATTTAAGATATCTTCATTAATATAATCTGTTATATTTATCTTTTTTTCTTCTTGATTTTTAAAGTTTTCATATGCGTTATATAATGAGCTTTCTAGTTTTAATTGCTGTAACATTTCATTTTTATCTATATTGTTTTTAAATGCATCAAATAATTCTTCCTTATTTGTAACATTAAATAAATCAAATATATTTTCTATTTCATCTTCTATAAAATCATCTTCATTATTTAAACAACTGCATAACACTTCTATATCCATATTTATATATTTTGAAAAAACATAATAGTTTATATTAAAGTCATCTAAAAATTTCTTTAAGTTTACAGCAATATCAAAATATTCATATGGTTCTTCATTATTTTGATCATCTTCTATAACTTCTTTAATTTCATTAGATTCTTTTTTAGGTTCATATAAATTATATTTATTTTTAATATCAATAAGCATATACTTTAATATATTTTCTCTTAATGTTTTATTAGAATCATAATCATTTAAGCATTTTTCAAATGCATCTTCATATATCTTATTTACTTCGTCATTTAAAAAAGGAAATTTATGCGTAACTAAAACTATTATATTTTTATGTTTCTCAAGTAATAATATTTGAAAATCAATATCATCTATGCATTTTTTTATTAACATACTTTCTATATATTTTCTTGAACAAAATATAATATCAATATATGAATCTAATTGTTTACTTTTTGCAAAAGAAAGCGCATCATCAATTAGCTTATCATCTATTTGATAAACTAAATCTTTTGATAAAATATTGTTATTATAATCCTTAATAATATTATAATATGTATAATTTTTTTTAAGATTTTCACGTATTATTTTATACATATTCTACCCCCTAAAATAGTCTAGTATAATGTACCATTTTTTGTTTTTTTTTGTCAATAAATGCAAAAAAAAAAGATATACTAATCTATTTTAATATATGGTTCTAAAAAATCATATCCAAAGAAGTATATCAAAACTGCTGATATAACTAAGAATATTATTAATCCAATTTGAATTCTTTCAATTAGTTTATCATTTGATTTTTTCTCTTTTTTTAAAGTATTATCGTTAATAGCAGAACTTATATCAATAATATTTTCATTAGGAGAATCACTTACATCTATCATTTCAAAATCTTGTTCAAAATCTTCTTCATTATCATCATTATTTTTAAATATATTTGATAATTCTATTATATTACTTTCTTCATTCATAGATATCCCCTCCTATTTTTTATTATTATACTACTAATTTTATTTTTTTTAAATACATTAGACAAAATTAGTCAAAATTTGATTAGATACATAAATATATTCTTCATTTATATATACTCTTTTATCATCACAAAATAGTATACCTTTATTTATAAAATCTTTAATAATTTTATCATCTTCTAATCTTTTATTATATTTTTTATAAAAATCTTTTTTATTTATACCATCTAATTTTCTAAATCCAAGTATTATTTCATATTTCATTTTATCTTCTTTTGATACTTTTTCAATATTCCTATCATATATATTTAAAATATATTTAGATAAATTTTTAGTATTTGTATATCTTATATTATTAATATAACCACTTGCTGATAAACCAAAGCCATAATATTCATTATTATTCCAATATGATAAGTTATGTTTTGATTCATATCCTTTCTTTGCAAAATTACTAATTTCATAATGATTATACTTTTCTTTTAATTTTCCGCATATTAAATCATACATATTTCTATCTAAATCTTCATCAATATACTTTTCATTATTATTAAATAATATAGTATTATTTTCTATCATTAATGAATAACAAGATATATGTGATATATCTAATTTTAAAAATCTATCTATATCATCTTTTAAATCTTTAATAGTTTGATTTTTAACTGCATATATTAAATCTATATTTATATTATCAAAATATTTTTTTGCTAATTTAATCTTTTTATCAATAATATCTGAATTATAATTTCTTCCTAAATATTTTAATATTTTATTATTAAAGCTTTGAATTCCTATACTTAATCTATTTACTTTATTTAAAGAAAAAAGTTTTAATTTTTCTTCTGTTATATCTTCTATATTACATTCAATTGTAAATTCATAATTATTATCTAAATTTATTTTATCTATTATTTTAAATAATTTTTTTAAATATATAACTTGTAAACAAGATGGAGTTCCTCCTCCTAAATATAACGTACTTATTTTTTCATTTTTATAATTTTCTTTAATTTCATTATCTAAAGATTCTAAGTACTTATCTATCCAATTTTCATTATAATACATCTTACAAAAATCACAATATGTACAAATATTTTTACAAAAAGGGATATGAATATATACTGATTTAACCATAATATAAATTTTCCTTAATCTTAAAGTTTTCTAGGTGCACAACCATTAAACTTTGAATCATCATTTTTTATAATTTCATTTTTCTTATAGGAATTTATTCCACCTTTTTGTTTTGCTTTACTTAAATTTTCTTTTCTTTTTCTTCTAATAAACTCTATATTTTCTTTTTGTTTATCAGTTAATTCTAAACTATTATTTACCTGCATATATAATCTTTTAATATTTTCTGTTAAATCTCTTTGAACAGTTGAACTTGAACTTTTTATTCCTAAAAATGCAAGCGTTCTAGCAATTTTTTCATCTGATATTTCACCATTATTATCTAAAAAGATTTTTATTGTATTATTTATTCTTATTAACATTTCACTATTTAACACTTTATTCTTCCTCCATACTTAATACTGATAAAAATGCTTCTGGTGGAAGTTCTACGCTTCCTATCATTTTCATCTTTTTCTTTCCCTCTTTTTGTTTTTCTAATAGTTTTCTTTTTCTTGATATATCTCCACCATAACATTTAGCAAGTACATTTTTTCTATTTGCTTTTATATCACATCTTGCGATTGCTTTTCCTGATATACAAGCTTGAATTGGTACTTCAAATAATTGTCTTGGTATTATTTCTTTTAATTTTTCTACTACTGCCTTACCTCTTTTATAAGCAAAGTCTTTATGAACTATTACTGAAAATGCATCTACTATCTCTCCATTTAATAATATATCCATTTTTACTAAGTTACTTTCTTTATATCCTATATATTCATAATCAAATGATGCATAACCCTTACTATAAGACTTTAATTTATCAAAAAAATCATAAACTATTTCTGATAATGGAAGTTCATAATGAAGATTTGCTCTTTCTTTATCAATATAATCTATTGATATAAATGTTCCTCTTTTATTTTGAGCAAGTTCCATAACAGGACCAATATAATTACTTGGAAGTAATATATTTGTTTTTACATATGGTTCTTCAATCTTATTAATTAACTTTCTATCTGGTAATTTGCTTGGATTATCTATCATTATAACCTCTTTATTTGTTAACTCTACTTTATATACAACAGATGGACTAGTAAGTATAAGCTCAATATTAAATTCTCTTTCTATTCTTTCTTTAATTACGTCCATATGTAATAATCCTAAAAATCCACATCTAAAACCAAAACCAAGTGCTTTACTACTTTCTGCTTCATAAGTAAGTGATGCATCATTTAATGATAATTTATCAAGTGCATCTCTTAAATCATTATATTTATTTGTTTCAATTGGATATACTCCGCAAAATACCATAGATTTTACATGTTTATATCCAGGCAAAGGTTCATTTGATGGATTTTTTTCTAGTGTAATTGTATCTCCTATTTTTACATCTTTTATATTTTTAATAGATGCACATACATAACCAACATCACCTGATGATAATTCTTTTAATTTTTCTTCTTTAGGAGTTGATACTCCAAGTTCAGTAACATCATACTGCGCTCCTGTACTTAAAAATTTTATCTTATCTCCTACTTTTATTTTTCCATCTTTTATTCTAGTTTGCACTATAACCCCTTTATATGAATCAAATACGCTATCAAATATTAATGCTCTTAACTTGTCATTAACTTTTCCTTTTGGATTTGGAATTCTATCTATAATAGCATCTAATAATTCTTCAACACCAACTCCTGTTTTACCACTTACACATAATATTTCATCATATTCAAAACCAAGAGTATTATGAAGTTCATCTTTTACTTTTTCTATATCTGCATTTGGTAAATCAATTTTATTTATAACAGGTATTATTGTTAAATCATTTTCCATTGCAAGATATAAATTTGCAAGTGTTTGTGCTTCTATTCCTTGAGTTGCATCTACAACTAATATTGCGCCCTCACAAGCAGCTAAACTTCTTGATACTTCATAAGAAAAATCTACATGACCTGGAGTATCTATTAAATTTAAAACATAGCCTTTATAATTTAGCCTAACTGCATTTAATTTTATAGTTATTCCTCTTTCTCTTTCAAGTTCCATATCATCAAGCATTTGGTTTTTACTTTCTCTTTTAGAAATTGCTCCTGTTATTTCAAGTATTCTATCTGCTAAAGTACTTTTTCCATGATCAATATGTGCGATTATTGAAAAATTTCTTATTTTATCTTGATTCATTTTTTTCACCTAGTTATATTATACATTATTTATATTTGTTTTAAAAGAAAAAACAAGATAATTTATTATATCTTGTTTTAGCAAAGTTTTAAAATTTGATTATGCATATCATTAATACTTTCACTAACTGATTCTAATGTAACTACATCATCAACTATATTAACATCACATTCTTTTATAAAATTTATAGTTTCTTCATTATAATTACTTATATTTATTTTAGGTGTATTTTCATTATTACACATAGGTACTAAAACTAATTTTGTTAATGAGTTAATAAAACTAAGTAACATTCTTTGTTTATCTAATTTTCTTAGTTTTTCAGTTGTTACATCACCATCAATAGAATTTAAAACCATACTTGAATCACTTCTAATAATTTTACAAACATTAATTATTTCATTAATTACACTAATAGATTCTTTATTAATAGGTAAACTTAACTTAATACTTATTTTACTATATAATTGCATATTTTCTTTAATGCTTTGTAATAATTCTTTTTTTCTATTACTAGGTAATCTAGTATATTTTCTTTCCCTTTTATCACAAGTGCTCATAGTTAATCCCCCTCTTGAACGAGGGTTATAATATCATAAAATTAATTTTGTGTCAATAATAATTACATTTTAAAATTTAAATATCTAGCTTCTTCATCTTCATCTAAACTATCTATAAAATCAATTGTATTTATTATTTTATGTATTTCTTTATCTGATTTTTCTAACAATGATTCTATTTCACTTTTATAATTTTCTTTGTTTGACTTATTTAATAATATATTAATTAAAGACATATAAATACAAAAATTAATTATTACTAAAGAAATTTTTATTTTAATATCAATTTCTGAAAATATAATTAAATTATTGGTTAGATTTAGTGATAAAAAGCACTGTTTTGCAGCAAAATCACCTTCTTTTATTAAATCTTCTTTACTTTCAGTTTCTTTTAAATATATAGTTGCTTTATTATATATATCTTTATATATATTTGAAACTTCACATAATATTTTCTTGTATTCGCTTTTTTCCATAAAGTTTTTCTCTCTTTCAAATAAAGTATTATAGCAAATACATAATGTTTGTCAAATATAAAAATTATTCTACTAATTTTTCTATGATCTCAAAACTTTTTTCTAAAGTTGAAACTATTCCATCAGATACCACATTTGATAAAGTATCTCCTATATTAGTTATTTTATTATCATAATTTTTAGTATCTACTTTTAAATAATCTTTAATATTTACATTTTTACCTTTTGCGATATCTTCTTCAAATTTTTTCATAGACTTTTCAGTAAATTTTGCTTCTTTTTTATTTTCATATTCATAGTATCCTGCTTTTGAAGCACCATATATAGATAGAAATATTGCAAATAATGAAAATAAAGCTGCATGAAATATTTTTTTACCATTCATATTTATTCCCCTTTTATATAAGTTTTTAATACAACTGATAAAGCATCTATTGTATTTAATACCTCATCCATTGTATTTTCTTTTGCGCCTACTTCAATTAAAATACCATTTGATGATAAATCTTGATTATATACAAGATTCCAGCCCTTTGTTTCTTTTTCATATATACCTCTTGACATACAAGAATATAAATTATCAGATATTTCATCTAAACTTTTTGCTAATTTCTCATTTAATTGATAATTAGGATTAGTAGTACCTATAACAAATAATATTCTTGCATAGTTTTTATCATCAATTTTACAAGTTGATATATCTTTACTTACAGAATCTCTATGTATATCAATAAAATATTTTAAACTTGGATACTTATTTTTAACATTATTTATAAATATTCTAGATACTGAATATGGTTCACTAGAATCTAAATTAGATATTTTTATAAATTCTTGCATATTAGTATCTTCTACAATAGATGGAACTTTTAATTTATTTAATTTTTCTGATAATAAATAAGATGTCATCATTATATTAGGTGTTATATTAACATTTTCTAATCCTGAATTTGAATATGTTTCAAGTTGATGTGTATTATAAATATATACTTGCGGATCATCTATAACATCATAATTTGGATTACTAATATATGAAGTTAATTTTTCATATACACTTGAATCATAATCATCTTCCCCTGCTTTAGCATCTTTCTTATAATCCTCATAAGTTTCATTTAATTTATTACTATTTTTTATTTTTGAATCTAATAAAGTAGATGGATTTTTAAGATTAATTCCAGATAATAATTTTAAACTTTCATTTACTATAAGTGTATATTTATTATCTTTTTTATATGACTTATTAATTAGATATGATACATATTTATCATCAGTTATGTCTATATTTTTTCTTATTAAGTATTTTAATGTTAATGCATAAGTTAAATATATGATAACTACTAAAAAAAGTAATTTTGTAATAACAAATCTAAATTTCTTTTTTGGTTTACTTTTTTTGATATTTGCTTTTTTCATATTATCACCTTTATTAAATAATAAATGGTTTTTAATAAATTATTTGTCGATATTAATTTTAAATACCTAATTTTATATATTTTTTACAAATGAGTAACATTTTTATGTAATGAATTATTTATACCACTTGATATAATATTTGATAATTTATCTATTATAAAATCTATTTCTTTTGGTGTTACTATCATATTATTACTTGTTGGTATTAGAACTTCACTTATTAATGCTTTAATTTCTTCTTCATTTAAATTACCAATTAATCCAAATAATTCTTTTTTATCATTTTCATCAACATTATCCTTACTTATATTACTTCTAACTATCTTTAATTTTTCTTTTGGATTATCTATATTTTTTTTCATATAAGAAAAATGATTTGTTATATAATTAAATGTATCATTTACTATAGTAACTGTATCTACAACAGTTGGTACTCCAATTGCAATTACAGGTATATTAAAAACATCTTTACTTATTTCTTTTCTATTATTACCAATACCAGAACCAGGATTTATACCTGCATCTGTTATTTGTATTGTTTTATTTACTCTATCTGAAGATGATGCTTTTAATGCATCTACTACAATTAAAAAATCAGGTTTAATCTCTTTTACAATTGCATTAACAACATCACTTGTTTCAAGTCCAGTTTGACCCATCACTCCAGGATTAAACGCAGATACTCCTCTAAATCCCTCTTCTACATTTATACCTAATGAATAAAAATGATTTGTAACAATTATATTGTTAATAGATAATGGTCCAAGTGAATCTGGTGTACTTTTATCATTACCTAGTCCAATAACAAGACAAGTATCATCTTCTTTTATTTTTAATAAATCCATAATGCCTTTAAGTTCATTAATAAATATTTCTTCTACTTTTTTTGAATTATTAAAATCAGTTATATCTTCAAATTCAATTGTTATATATGTACCGTTTTTCTTATTAAATAAACTTTTATTAGTATCATCTATAATACACTCAGTTACTTTAATATTTTCTTTTTCTATAGTTTTTACTTTATCTTTATCTTTTATTTCTTCTATTGCTAAATCTGTTCTTATATTAAACATATTTGTATCTATACTATGCATTTTATTTCCACCTTTCTTTAATATTTTTACCAAAAATTATAATAAATATTGATTTTTTATTATATATTTGATAAAATTAACTAAGTTAAACGTCATGGAGGTGAAAAAAGTGGCAAATATAAAAAGTGCTAAAAAAAGAGTTTTAGTTAATAAAACTAAAAAAGATCAAAATTTACCTATTAAATCTACTATGAAAACTGAAGTAAAAAAAGCTATTAAAAATCCTAGTGAAGAAACAGTTAAAGAAGCATATAAGAGAATAGATAAAGCAAAAGCAAGTGGAATCATTAAAAAGAATAAAGCAGCAAGATTAAAATCAAGAGTAGCAAAAAAATTAAATAATAAATAATATCTAATAATAGATATTTTTTTTATTTATATGATATAATTATTATAGGTGAATAATATGAAAAAACTTTTTTATTTATTTTTATCTATTATACTTGCTCTTGTTATATTAGATGAAAAAATTATAGGTTCTAGTATTTATGATGTATATAATAAATATTATAAAAAAACTAATAATAAAATTGTAACTAATATGAATGCATTAAAACCTAGTCAATATTTATATAATGATCACTCTAATTTAATTCATAATGCCGATAATTATTTACCAAAAAATAAAGATGAATTAATAAACGTATATTATACTGTTTTAAATAATGGTTGGGTTAATTTTTCTTATTACTGTGATTCATCTTATACAGGATGTTTTGATGATATAAGTGATTTATCTAATGATAAAAAAACTTTTTCAAATATTAATCAACTTATTCATCCATATAACTCATATAATGTAGTAAAATCTAGTTATACTAATGATAGAATAGATATTAATATAGAAAAAAAATATTCTGATGATGATATTTTAAAAATAGATAAAAAAATAAATTCAATAATAAATGAACTTAATATAAATGATTATTCTAATGTTGAAGATAAAATAAAAGCATTTCATGATTATATAGCAAATACTAATAAATATGATAAAAATAAAGAAAGTGGTTTATCTACTTATAATTCTGATACAGCAATTGGTACATTATTTGAAGGATATTCTATATGTAGTGGATATACAGATACTTTAGCTATATTTTTAAGTAAGATTGGTCTTGATAATGTAAAAATTGCTAATGACAAACATACTTGGAATGTAGTTAAAATAAATAATAAATGGAAACATATTGATTTAACTTGGGATGATCCTATTACTGATACAAATGAAGATATTATTACTTATGATTATTTTTTAATAGATACTGATAAATTAATTAGTAAAAACGAAGAAGAACATAATTTTGATGAAAAAATATTTAGTTTTTTAAAATAGAACAAAACTGTTCTATTTTTTATCTATATAATTAATTACTTCATTTATAGTATTATTAAAATTATCAAATGATACATTAAACCATTTTATATTCATTTTATTATTAAACCAAGTATATTGTCTTTTTGCATAATGTCTACTATTTTTCTTAATTAAATCTATTGCTTCTTCCTTTGTTATCTCATTATCAAAATATTTAAATAGTTCTTTATAACCAATAACAGTCTTTAAACTCTTTGCATCTTTATTCTTATTATAAAAATATTTTGCTTCATCTATTAAACCATTATTTATCATCTCATCTACTCTATCATCTATTCTTTTATATAAAAGTTTTCTATCAGTCGTAAGTCCTATAAAATATACATTATCATATAAAAGTTTATCACCATTTTTATTTTCTACTTTACTTTCTAAATTTATAAGTTCTCTTATCAATCTTCTATTATTATTTTTATCTACTTTTGAATTTGGATCTAATTTAATTATTTCTTTATATAATTTTTCATTACTAAAATCTTTATATCTATCACTTTTCTCTTCTTTATTAAATCTATAATCATATAAAAGTGCTTTTATATAAAGTCCAGTACCTCCAACTATAATAATATTTTTATTTTTATTCATTAGTTCTTTTATCTTATTTCTAGCATCTATTTGATAATCATATACTGTATATAATTCATCATAATCTTTTATATCAATTAAATGATGCACTATTTGCTCTTTTTCTTCCTCAGTAACTTTTGCACTTGCTATATCTATTTTCCTATATACTTGAACACTATCTGCATTAATAATTTCAGCATTATATCTTTTTGCTAAACTAATACTTAGTTTAGTCTTACCAACAGCAGTTGGACCCGTTATTACTATAATCATAAAAAGTTCCTCCTACATTGCTCTTTTAAATAATTTTTCAAGTTCATATACTGGATAGTGGATTACAGTTGGTCTTCCATGTGGACATGTATATGGATTATCAGTCTTTGCAAGTTCATTAATCAGATGCTCCATTTCTTCTATAGATACTGCTTCATTTCCTTTAATACTTGCCTTACATGCCATAGTTGCAGATACACTATCATTAAATCTTTCAACATTAAAGTTTTTTTCCATTGTAACTATTTTCTCAAGTATATTTCGTATAAATTCTTCTTCATACCCTTCTTTAAACCAAGTAGGATGTGCTTTTATAATAAATGAATTTACTCCAAATTCCTCTATATCTATATTTAGACTTTTAATGAAATCTAGATTTTCTTTTATAATAATAAATTCATTTGTTGGATATTCTATATTTATTGGAAATAACATACTTATTTTATCATTTTTTGGATTACCCATCGCCTTTTTATATTTTTCATAATTAATTCTCTCATTAGCAGCATGTTGATCAATTATATACATTCCATTTTCATTTTGACATATTATATATGTTCCTAAAACTGCACCTATAGGGTACATTTTTGGTAAAATTATTTTTTCTTCTTTATTATATTTTTCATCTTCTTCTTTAACAAAATTATCTACTACATCAGTATCTTGAAAATCAAAAGTTATTTCTTCTTTTTTCTCATTATCATTTGATTCATCTATCTTTATCTCATTTACTATATTACTAACATTTAATGATGAATTATCAATATCTGGCACTAATAAAGTTTTATCTAAAGTACTTCTTATCTTATCAAATACTAATTTTTTTAATTCATCAAAATTACTAAATTTAATATCCATTTTTGATGGATGAACATTAACATCTATTAAACTTGAATCAACATCTATTGTTAGTACAATTATAGGATATCTATTATCTGGTTTATAAGTATGATATGCTTCATTAATACATCTATTTAATTCTTGATTTCTAACTACTCTTTTATTTACAATTGTAATAATACTATTTCTATTTGATTTTGTTATTTCAGGTAAAGATATATATCCATCTATTTGATAATCATCATTTTCTCCACTAATTTTAAGCATTTTTTTTGCTATTTTAACACCATATATGTCATTTATAGTTTTTAATAAATTACCACTACCATCTGTTTTTAAAAGAGTTTTTCCATCATTAATAAGTGTAAATCTTATATTTGTATTTGAAAGTGCAGCCTTGTTTACACATTCTGTTATATTAGCAAGCTCAGTATATAAACTATTTAGATATTTAAGTCTTGCTGGAGTATTATAAAATAAATCTTTAACTTCAATTGATGTACCTTTTCTTAAATCTCCAGATTTTTTATCCTTTATTTTACCTGCTTCTAATTCATATATCACACTATTTTCTCCATCACATGTTTTAATAGTTATATTTGATACACTAGCAATTGATGGAAGTGCTTCACCTCTAAACCCAAGTGTATTTATATTATATAAATCATCTTCATTTTTTATTTTACTTGTAGCATGACTATAAAAACACATAACTGCATCTTCATTATCCATACCACAACCATTATCAGTAACTTTTATTGATTTAACACCTGACTGTTCTAGTTCTATTTTTATTTCACTACTACCAGCATCTATACTATTTTCAACTAATTCTTTTACTACAGATGCACATTTTTCTACTACTTCACCTGCCGCTATTTTATTTGCCAAGTTATCACTCATTAACATTATTTTACTCATACTATCACCAAATTTATTATATCACGTATAAGACCAATTAGTAAATTAATGAATAATTAAAATTTACTTCAAGAGTTAAATGCAACTTTTTTTATTATTTTTTTTCAACTTGCATTTAGTCTTATAATAGTATTTAAT
>CANRCC010000003.1 GCA_947629025.1 uncultured Bacilli bacterium
TAATTTTGTACCATATAAACTCTTTTCATATATTGTTTGAGGATCCATTACTGCTCCGTTACTTCCTGTGAAATCTGCTTTCCTTACATCAACACCATCTAATGAACCTTTTATTTCTACATCTGTTAATTTTGTACCATATAAACTCTTTTCATATATTGTTTGAGGATCCATTACTGCTCCGTTACTTCCTGTGAAATCTGTTTCCCTTACATCAACACCATCTAATGAACCTTTTATTTCTACATCTGCTAATATTATACCTTTTAAACTCTTATTTGCTATTTTTTGAGGATCCATTACTGCTCCTTTACTTCCTGTAAAATCTGTACCCATTATATCGAAACCATCTAATGAACCTTTTATTTCTACATTTGATAATTTTGTACCATATAATCTCTTATCTGATACTTTTTGAGGATCCATTACTGCTCCTTTACTTCCTGTAAAATCTGTACCCATTATTTCGACACCATCTAATGAACCTTTTATTTCTACATTTGATAATTTTGTACGAGATAAATCCTTATATGCTATTTTTTGAGGATCCATTACTGCTCCTTTACTTCCTGTAAAATCTGTTTCCCTTACATTAACACCATCTAATGAACCTTTTATTTCTACACCTGCTAATTTTGTATTATATAAACTCTTCTTGTATACTTTTTCAGGATCTATTACTACTCCTTTACAGCCTGTAAAATCTGCTTCCCTTACATCAACACCATCGAATGAACCTTTTATTTCTACACCTGCTAATTTCGTACCTAGTAAACTCTTCTTGTATACTTTTTTAGGATCAATTATTACTCCTTTACTTCCTGTAAAATCTATTTCCTCTACATAAACATCATCAAATGATACATTACTTAAATCTAATAATTTCCATAAATCATCCGGTATAGCAAATCCATTATATTCAAAAAGTATATCTTGTAATATTTCTTTATCTATATCTAGGGTTATATAACCTTTTGCACCACTTTCTTGATATTTTTCTAATTTTTCAATTAATAATTTTCTTGATGATTCTATATTTTTCTTTTCCATAAATTTTTCTCTCCTTAAAATTATTTTTTATTATAACACATTTTTATCTTTTTACAAGATTGTATAATAAAAAGACCTATTGCTAGGTCAATTATTATCTTAATATTAATTGTTTCCCAAATGCTTTTGTTATTTGATTTTCTATTTCTTTATAATTAATTATTTTTACGTCTGTTAAATTAGCACCTAATTCTTTTGCACCTTTTGCTTCATCAAAAGTCATTGTTATTCCTTTACTTCCTGTAAAATCTGTTTCTTTTATTAAAACACCATCAAGTGATCCTTTTATCTCTACATTTGCTAATTTTGTGCCACGTAAATCCTTATCATATACTGTTTGAGGATTCATTATTGCTCCTTTGCTTTTTCTAAAATCTGCTTCCCTTACACAAACACCATCAAGTGATCCTTTTATCTCTACATTTGCTAATTTTGCTTTAAATAAATTTTTGTTTTTCACTTTTTGTGGATTTATTACCACTTCTCCTTTACTTCCTGTAAAATTTGTTGCAAACACAATGACACCATCAAGTGATCCTGTTATTTCTACATCTGTTAATGTTGCACCTCGTAAATTCTTATCATATATTTTTTGAGGATCTATTACTACTCCTTTACTTCCTGTAAAATCTGTATAGATTATATTGACACCATCGAATGATACATTACTTAAATCTAATAATTTCCATAAATCATCTGGTATAACTATTTTATGGTCTTTAAAAAGTATTTTTTGAAATATTTCTTTATCTATATCTAATTTTATATGATTTTTTGCACCACTTTCTTTATATTTTTTCAGTTTTTCTATTAAAAATTCTCTTGATTTTTCTATATCATCATACTCCATAAATTTTTCTCTCCTTAAAATTATTTTTTATTATAACACATTTTTATCTTTTTACAAGATTGTATAACAAAAAAAGACCTATTGCTAGGTCAATTATTAGCTTAATTTTAATTGTTTTCCAAATGCTTTTGTTATTTGATTTTCTATTTCTTCATAATTAATTATTCTTACATCTGTTAAAATAGCACGTGCTTCTTTTGCAGCTTCTGCTTCTTCAAAATTCATTAATGCTCCGTTACTTCCGGTAAAATTTGTCCAACTTAGAACAACACCTTTTAGTGAACCTTTTATTTCTACATCTTTTAATTTTGTACTATATAAATTCTTATATGCTACTGTTTGAGGATCTATTACTCCTCCTTTACTTCCGGTAAAATTTGTTTGCTGTACATTAACACCATCAAATGAACCTATTATCTCTACATTTGCCAATTTTGTTACATATAAATTTTTATTGTATACTTTTTGAGGATCCATTACTGCTCCGTTACTTCCGGTAAAATCTGCTCCTACTACATCAACATCATCGAGTAAACCTTTTATTTCTACATTTGCTAGTTTTGTACCTCGTAAACTCTTCTTGTATACTTTTTGAGGATCCATTACTACTTCTCCTTTATATCCTGTAAAATCTGCTCCCTCTACATTAACACCATCGAGTGATCCTTTTATCTCTACATTTGCTAATTTTGTACCTCGTAAATTCTTATCATATATTTTTTGAGGATATATTACTACTCCTTTACTTCCTGTAAAATCTATATAGCTTATATTGACATTATAGAATGATACACCACTTAAATCCAATAATTTCCATAAATCGTCTGGTATAGCAAATTCATTATCTTCAAAAAGGATTTGTCGAAATATTTGCTTATCTATATTTAATTTTATATGACCTTTTTCATTTAATTTCCATAAATCGTCTGGTATAGCAAATTCATTATCTTCAAAAAGAATTTGTCGAAATATTTGTTTATCTATATTTAATTTTATATGACCTTTTTCATTACTTTTTTTATATTCTTTTAATTTTTCAATTAATAATACTCTTAATGATTCTATATTTTTCTTTTCCATAAATTTTTCTCTCCTTAAAATTTTTTTATTATAACAAACTTTTATCTTTTTACAAGATTATATAAAAAACTTATTGCTAGGTCAATTATTAGCTTAATTTTAATTGCTTTCCAAATGCTTTTGTTATTTGATTTTCTATTTCTTCATAATTAATTATCCTTACATCTGTTATATTAGCACCATATTCTCTTGCAGATTGTGCTTCTTCAAAATCCATTACTGCTCCTTTACTTCCTGTAAAATCTGTATAGATTATATTGACACCATCGAATGATTCTATTATTTCTACATCTGCCAATTTTGTATTCCATAAATCCTTATCATATACTTTTTGAGGATCCATTACTGCTCCTTTACTTTTTGTAAAATCTGTTTCCCTTACATCAACACCATCTAATGAGCCTTTTATTTCTACATTTGCTAATTTTGTTTCCCATAAACTCTTATCATATATTGTTTGAGGATTTATTACTATTTCTCCTTTATATCCTGTAAAATCTGCTCTCCTTACATCGACACCATCTAATGAGCCTTTTATTTCTACACCTGCTAATTTTGTTGTATATAATCTTTTACATGTTACTTTTTGGGGATCTATTACTACTTCTCCTTTATATCCTGTAAAATCTGTTTTCATTATATTGACACCATCAAATGAACCTTTTATTTCTACACCTGCTAATTTTGTATCAAATAAATTCTTATCATATACTTTTTGAGGATCTATTACTACTCCTTTACTTCCTGTAAAATCTATATAGCTTATTTTGACACCATCGAATGATACACCACTTAAGTCCAATAATTTCCATAAATTATTTGGTATAGCAAATTGATTATCTTCAAAAAGGATTTGTCGAAATATTTGTTTATCTATATTTAATTTTATATGACCTTTTTCATTACTTTTTTTATATTCTCTTAATTTTTCAATTAATAATTCTCTTAATAATTCTATATTTTTCTCTTCCATAAATTTTTCTCTCCTTAAAATTATTTTTTATTATAACACATTTTTATCTTTTTACAAGATCGTATAACAAAAAAAGACCTATTGCTAGGTCAATTATTAGCTTAATTTTAATTGTTTTCCAAATGCTCTTGTTATTTGATCTTTTATTTGTTTATATTCATCATTATTAATTATTCTTACATCTGTTAAATTAGCTCCTACTTCTTTTGCAGCTTCTGCTTCTTCAAAATTCATTAATACTCCGTTACTTCCTGTAAAATCTGCTTTCTCTACATTAACACCATCAAGTGATCCTGTTATCTCTACATTGGTTAATATTGTATCAAATAAATTCTTATTCAATACTGTTTGAGGATTTACTCTTCCTCCTTTGCTTCCTTTAAAATTGGCTCCTTGTATATCAACACCATCGAATGATACATTACTTAAATCTAATAATTTCCATAAATTATTTGGTATAGCAAATTCATTATCTTCAAAAAGTATATCTTGTAATATTTCTTTATCTATATCTAATTTTATATAACCTACTGCGCCACTATTTTGATATTCTTCTAATTTTTCAATTAATACTTTTCTTAATGCTATATTTTCTTTTTTCATAACTGTTTTTTCCTCCAAAATAAACTTATATATTATTATAATAATATCTTTTGAAATTTTTTTCAAGATGGAATAAAAAGCATTACTTATTTATCAATAATTTTTCATCAGTTTCAGAATTATAATAAGTAACTGATTCATCATCGCATACTAATAAACTAACAATATCCACCATAGAAATATATTTTACACACTTAAATCTTTCATATAATTAATTATATAGTTTATACAATCATTATATAATTTATCTAAAATATCTTTAGATATAATATCAAAATTTAATTTTTCATTTTCTTTTCTATTATATTTTATTTCACTATTATAATTATCTATATATTTCTTTAAATATTTTTTATCATAATCACATTCTTCTATTATTGGAATATTATCTAATATGCTATAGTCTTTAAGTGGATAAAAATCATAATTATTAAGTAAATATTTATCATATTTTGTAAACTCTTTTTGTTTTATATCACATACTTTACTAGGAGTAGAATATAATATTTGTCCATCTAGTTTAGTTATTCCACATAGTTTACCATCTTTAAAAACATAATAGTTCTTTTTGATATATTTATTATAATATTCATCAGTAAGTATATGAGTTAAATATCCTAATAAAAAAGGATTTTTATCTTTAATTAAATATTTATTTATAAACATATCTTTGTTATAAAATGTATGATTATTAGGATCAGTTTTAAAATGAGCAATATAATGTGGAATTTTATTTGTTAAATCTGGAAGTACTGCTCCTAAAATAAAAGAATCTATATTAACATTTAATTTTTGTCCTATATCTTGTGCAATTTTAATATGAATTTTATGACTAGGCACACATATCACCTCTTTATTATCTACAATAATATTTTATATAAAAAAAGATTTTTTGTAAATAATTTGATATAATACACTTGGTGAAGTTTATGTTTAAATACACACTTGATAATAAAAGATATCATACACTTAACTATTATTATAATAAAAAATATGGATGCAAAGTATTTAAAGTAAGTTTAAATGCTAATTTTTCATGTCCTAATATAGATGGTACAAAAGGTTATGGTGGTTGTATATATTGCTTGCATGGTTCTGGGGATTATTATAAAGAAAATACTGACCTATTAACACAATTTAATGAAGTAAAAGAAAAGTTACATAAAAAATGGCCTAAAGCAAAATATATTGGATATTTTCAGGCAAATACTAATACATATGCTAAAGTAGATGAATTAAAAGAAAAATATGAATTAATTTTAAAACAAGATAATGTAATAGGACTTAATATAGCTACTCGTCCTGACTCTATTAGTAATGAGGTTCTTAATTATTTAAGCGAATTAAATAAAAGAACTAATCTAGTTATAGAACTTGGACTACAAACTATTCATGATAATACTGCTAAATTAATTAATAGAGGTAGTACACTTAAAGAATTTGAAGATTGTTTAGATAAATTAAATAAAGAAAATATAGATGTTGTTGTTCACATAATAAATGGTTTACCTTATGAAACAAAAGAAATGATGATTGAAACTGCTAAATATTTATCAAATAAAAAAATACTTGGTATTAAAATACATATGCTTCATATATTAAAAAACACTAATTTATTAAAATTATACTTAAAAGAAAATTTTCACGTACTTACTAAAGAAGAATATGTTGATATAGTATGTGATCAACTTGAATATCTAAATGAAAATATTGTAATAAATAGAATTACAGGTGATCCTGATAAAGATGAGTTAGTAGAACCTTTTTGGCTTACTAAGAAATTTGGTGTGCTTAATGAGATAGACAAAGAATTAAAAAGAAGAAATACTTATCAGGGATTTAATAGAAGTATATTAAACAAAGTAAAACAACTTTGTGAAAATAATTTAAAACCTAATGATATAGCTGTTGATATGACTTGTGGAAATGGAAATGATACTTTATTTTTATGTAATTTAGTTAATAAAGGTTTTGTATTTGGTTTTGATATTCAAGATATTGCTATTAATAATACTAAAAAATTATTAAAAGAAAATAATTTAAAAAATTATAAATTATTTAAAGAAAATCACAAGAATATAAATATTGTTTTAAATGATTATAAAGGTAAAATTAGTTTAATTTTATTTAATCTTGGATATTTACCAAATGGTGATAAGAAAATAACTACAGATCATAAGTCTACTCTTTATGCATTAAAAAATAGTTTAGATATGCTTAATAATAAAGGAATTATATTAATTGTAATTTATCCTCATACTGAGGGTAAAATTGAAGAAAAAGAAATAAAAAGCTATCTTAAAAAAGAAAAGATATTATATAATGAATATCATAATACAGATAATAAAAATTCTCCATATTTAATTGAAATAAAAAAGAAGCTTATCTAGCTTCTACAATTAGTTTTATTGCTGTTCTTTCTTCTGAATCTATTAATATATCTGTAAATGCAGGAATACATACTAAGTTCTTTCCTGATGGTGCGACAAAACCTCTTGCTATTGCGATTGCCTTAATTGCTTGATTTAGGGCACCTGCTCCTATAGCTTGCATTTCTACAGATGATTTTTCCCTAAATACATTAGCAAGTGCTCCTGCTACTGAATTTGGATTTGATTTTGATGAAACTTTGATTGTTTCCATATTTCTTGCCTCCTTAATATTACAATAAAATATATGAAATATTACTGCATGATAGAACTAAAATATGGATTATTTTTCTTTTCATATCCTAAAGTCGTTTTATTTTCATGTCCTGGATAAATTAATATGTTATTATCATATTTTTTTATTTTTTCAATTGATTTTTTCATTTCATTTACATCTGCATATTCAAGATCAGTTCTTCCTATTGTATCTTTAAATATGAAATCTCCTGTAAACATAATATTTTCTTCATAAAAATAATATGTTACTGAATCATTTCTATGTCCTTTAGTATATATAACTTCAAAATTAAAGTCTTTTAAATTATAATTTTTTTCTTCTATATTAACTAATTTATCATAAATAATTTCTTTATTTACATTATTGTAGTAAATAGGTACATTATATTTTTCAATTAATTCTGATAATGCCCCTATATGATCAAAATGTGCATGGGTAATTAATATTCCTACTACATTTACTTTTAAATTTTCTATTTTTGAATATATTTTATCAAATTCATCACCTGGATCTATAACTATACAATTATTATTTTTTATAAGTAAATAACAATTTTCACGATATTGTCCAACTACTAACTTTTCTACTCTCATAAAATATCACCTAATCAAACATATTAATAAGTTCTTCTAAAGATGTTATATTTAAAAATTTACAATTATTTTCTTTTTCTTTTGAAAATTTTACGCCTATTCCTCCTGCTTCTTCCCATTCTTTTAAATTACCTGAAAAATCATCTACCAATATTGCACCTACTGTTTGAGTCATTTTAGTTTTTGATATATCTTTTGGTACTGGTATGATAGTTAAATCAGGAGTTATTCCATCTAAAAATTTTATTTTTGCTTTTGCTTCCTTTAGTGAATTAACATGTGTTAAGATTGATATGTTAAATTTACCAGATTCTGATAATTTTTTTATAGCATTTACACTATCATTCAAATCAAGTGAATCTTCTATTAATTCTTCCCAATCAATTTTTGAAAATAACATACCTACCTCTTTTGTTTGAGTTTTAACATCTAAATTTAGTTGTTTTGCAAGTTTATATACTGGTGGAAGTGTATCAAGTATTACTCCATCAAAATCTATATATAAATTTTTCATTATAACATCTCCTTTACATCTTTTATCATATTCCATATTCCATCTTCTTTTGGAAAATATTTAAATTTCATAATTTCTTTTGTTACTGGATGAGTAAGCTTTAATTTATATGCATAAAGT
Source organism: uncultured Bacilli bacterium (assembly GCA_947629025.1). Classification (GTDB taxonomy): domain Bacteria; phylum Bacillota_I; class Bacilli_A; order RF39; family UBA660; genus CAG-433. The sequence goes on from CANRCC010000003.1 coordinate 8,451, forward strand.
GCGATTTGTTTTTTATCTTGAATACCATATCTTTGATCACCATATAATGGATTACCATTATTACTCATTTGAACTCTTATTTGATGATGTCTACCTGTTATTAAATTTATTTTTAATAATGATAGATCTTTTTTATTATCATACTTTAATAATTCATATTCTAAAATAGATTCTTTTCCATTTTCATTATCAATATATGAAGTATTAGTTTTATTATCTTTTTTTAATTTATCTATTAATTTACCACTTTTGTTATCTAATTTACCATGTACTATTGCAAGATATGTTTTTTTTACTTTATTTAATCTTACATCATTACTTAATCTTGATGCTGCTTTACTAGTTTTAGCAAATACCATTACTCCACCAACTGGTCTATCTAATCTATGAATAAGTCCTAAATATACATTACCTTTTTTATTATATTTTTTCTTTAAATAACTTTTAATAATAGTAAGCATATCTATATCTTTACTAGAATCTTCTTGTACAGGTACATTTATTATTTTTTCAACAACAATAATATGATTATCTTCATATAAAACATTTAGATTATTCATTACTTTCCCATCTTCCATATATTCCACATGGTAATATTAAATTACTATTTTCCATAGGTAAACCAATTTCATCTGATGTTATTGTTCCTTTAAATTTCTTATTAACTGTCAAAGATAAAATATTTTCTAAAACAGTTTTACTCATACCTGTTGTATATGAATTAATTAAGAAAAATAATGGTTTATCACTTAGAATTTGACTACATAATTCTACAAGATTATATAAATCATTTTCTATATTCCAAACCTCCTTATTAGCACCTCTACCAAATGATGGTGGATCCATAATAATAACATCATATTTATTTCCTCTTCTTATTTCTCTTTTAACAAATTTTATTACATCATCAACTATAAATCTAACATATATATCTTCTAGATTTGAGCTTTTTATATTTTCTTTAGCCCATTCTATCATACCTTTTGATGAATCAACATGAACAACAGATGCACCTGCATAAGCACACGCAACTGTCGCACCACCTGTATATGCAAATAAATTAAGGACTTTAATTTCTCGTTTACTATTTTTTATTTTATCAATCATATAATCCCAATTTACTGCTTGTTCTGGAAAAAGTCCTGTATGTTTAAATCCCATTAATTTTATATTAAATGTTAAGTCTTTATAATTAACTGTCCATCTATCTTGAATATTTTTTTTATATTCCCAGTATCCTCCACCACTTTTACTTCTATGATATACAGCATTTGATTTTTCCCAAACTTTTTCATTTTGTTTAGATTTCCATACTATCTGTGGATCTGGTCTTGTAAGTATTACACCATTCCAGGATTCTACTTTCATACCATCAGACATATCTAATATTTTATAATCAGTCCAGTTATTTGCTATCTTCATAAGTTCACTTCCTACTAGATATTATATATTATATAAAAGAAAAAAACTAGTGTATAAACACTAATTTTACTCTATTGTAATTAAAAATTGTAAATGTTAGTACTTGGTGAATATGAATATGTTTTTCCATTAAATTCCTTAGTTTCTTTTTTACTTGCATTTTTAAATTCATCTAAATCGATAAATCCATATAATACATCAATAAGGTTACCATCTTTATCATATCCATCTACATTAAATGAAATTTTAATATCGTCACCATATTTTTCATATAAATCATTTGTTGTTGTACCTGGTTTACGTATAACAATAGGAGTGTCTGTTCCATCATATACTACAATAAGTGATATTTGATAATAATCACAGTCTTGTTTATGAGGATATCCCATACTTCCTGTATAATCTGGATTTTGGGCCCATTTTATTACGCTATACTTTTCATCATCTACTTCTCTAACTAACTTAACCTTAGTCCCAATACCAAATCCACAAGTTTCTGTTTCTTTTTCTTTTGATACTTCTTTTTCTTTATTATTATCTTCTTTTGTAACAACACTATTATTTACATTATTTTCTTTTGTAACAACGTTATTATTTACATTATCAGTATTTTCACTTTTACTTTCAATTTTAGATATTTTGCTTTCGTTTGCATTTGCAACTATTTTTGACTCTTCTGTTACTTTTTCTGTTGTCATTCTATCTCTATCTACTATTTCTTCAATTGTTATATGTTCTTTTTTAATCTCCTGTGTAGTTGCTTTTTCTTCTGTAGTTTGTGTTTGTGTTGTTTTTTCTTCTGTAGTTATTTTCTTATCTTTAGTTTCTTTAGTTGAATCTTTTGTTTTTTCTACAACATATTTAGAATCATCATCAATATTAATATTTTTTACTAATTTATTTCCACCAATTCCTAATGCTAATATTGCCATACCAGCAATTAATGTTTGTGGAACTAATTTAGATGGACATATTGTAGTTTTAACTGAACTATTTTCACCAGATAATGACATTTGATTATATGCAGTTACGCATTGAGTAAGTCTATTTTTAAAACTTAATCTACCTTTATATTTTTTATTTTTTCTTTCTTTTGCAAATATATCTTTAAATGAGAACATATTTGTTAAATCATATTTTATACTTACATTTGCATTACCATTTAGATAATCTTTAATAAAATCAGCTTGATATTTTTCACTTAATATACATAAAGATTTATATAATTGTATATCTACTTTTTTAGCAAATATTGAATATTCTTCTCCATATTCCTTTATAAGTTTTCTTCTTATTCTATTACTACTTATATCTTTATTTTGAATAGTTATAGGAAACTTAAATCTCTTAAGTTCACCATTAATTTTTACTGTTCCCTCTACCTTATAAGTGTCTAATGCAGAATTATATATCATTTTTAAATTATTTAATTTAACACTTCTATTTTTTCTTTCATTATTATTCTTTTTCTTATCATTACTTTGAGTATCATTGTTTGATACATTAGTCTGATTAGAAAAATCATTTGTTTTTGAAGATGATTTAACAATACTATTATTTTTTTGCTCAACATTTCTTTTTACATTTTCAGCACTTTTAGGTGTAAAAGCAATAGTATTACTATATGAATCATCACTTTTATTTTCAAAGTTTATATTAGAGACACTATTTTGTATTTTTTCTTCTTCTTTTATACTTTCTTTACTATCTGCATTTGGTTTTTCTTCTCCCATAATTTTATTACGCATAGCAGTTAACTTATTAATTTCATCTTCTAAAATTTCTTTTTCTCTTACAAAAAGTTTTGTTAATTCAGCATTTTCTTTATTTTTTGTTATTTTAACTGATACTGCTATTAACTCTTTATTTTTTTCTTCTAGTTCTTTTTCAATATCTTTTATTGTTGAATCTACATCTTCTTTTGGATATGTAGAATATTTATTTTCTCCAAATACAGTATCCATAATATATTGTCTTAATTGATCAACTAAAACTACCATTTTTTCTTTTTCTTGTACTCTAATATCTTTTTCATTTTGTAAATTACTAACTAATTGTAAATCATTTTTATTATTTTCTATTTTTGCTAATATGGCATTTATTTTTTCATCTTCATTTTTAATCTTTTTTTCTAGACTATTTATTGTGTTATTTACAATAACAATTGTCTTTGAATTTTCACCCATGTATAATACCCCCTCGTTTAACAAGTGAATATTATAGCATTTTTTATATTTTTGTCAAATTTTATAGATATTATGGTATAAATATTAACTAAATTGATAATTTTTCTTTTATTTCATATGTATATTTCATTATTTTATCACTATCATTTGATTTAATTACTTTATCACTTTCATCAATAATATTATCTATTATCTTTACATTTTTCATTATATTAGTAGAATCTATATTTATTTTTTCAAGTTTTAGATCTATATCATCAAGTTTATCGTATGTTTTTAGAAAACTTTTATATTCTTTTACATAATTTATTAAATCTATTATAAAAATTAATACACAAATTAGTACAAATACATAAGCAAGCTCATTTTTAAAAATAGCAAAACAAGATGCGGTAGTTACAATTAATTCTAATACTAATCTTCTTAAATTATCTGTCTGACTATAACTTATTTCACAAAGTTCATCTTCTATATTTTTTCTTTCATCAGTAATTTTATTATACTTATTTTCTAACTTTAAATATTCATAAAAACTATGGTTTCTAATTAATTTTAAATTTGCTGTTATTTCTTTTAATTCATTTTCTTTTCCCATAACCCACCTTTAATGCTTTCTTTTATTTTTACAATATTGATATACTTCATTACAAGTATAACAATCACAAATAGATCTATGAGAATCATATTTTAAATTTAGATACTCTTTTAGTGTCTTAAGTCTATGATTTTTTATATCATATATAGTAATTCTTGATAAAAATAATGTATCAATAACTTTATTAGTTAATTTTTTCTTATGAATTTCTTTTAAATTATAATTTATAAAATCAATATCAAATGAAATATTATGTCCTATTACTGGATAATCTTCAATAAAATCTAAAAATAATGGTAATACTTGTAAAATATTTGGCTTATCTTTAAGCATATCATCAGTAATACCTGTTACATCAGTTATTATTTTTTCTAATTTTATACCTGGATTAATTAAGTAATTAAACTCTGATACTTTAGTATTATTTTTATATTTAACTGCACCTATTTCAATAATTTTATCATCTTTTGGACTTAGGCCACTAGTTTCTATATCAAATACTACATAATCATCTGGAAATTCATTAACACTTAAAAATTTATACATAACAATTTCTTTCTAGCAATAATGCAAAATTATTATAGTACTTTTATTTATTTTTATCAATACTATTTTTTTATGAATTTTATATATAATTTTATTAAAATATTTTGTAATAATGGCGCTCTATAAATTGATTTTGGATTATTTGATAAAGATGCTTTAACTATTTTATTAGAAATCGAACTAAGATCTTTACATCCTACAAAATTTAATATTTCATTTTCTAAAACCATTATTGAATTATTTAATTCTTTAAATCTACTGTTAGTATTATCATATTTACTATCAAGCATTACTTTATTAAAACCTGTTTTATATATTCCTGGTTCTATAAGTATAATATCTACATTATTATTTATTAGTTTTATTTCTTTTCTTAAGCAGTTTCCAAGCATAGAAATACTTGCTTTAGTACTCGCATATATACCTAAAAATGGAATTGGTATATTAGCAATCATAGAAGACATTATAACTATTTTTCCACTATTTTTATTTAACATATTATTAAGAACTATTTGTACTACTTCAAAATTAGAAAAAACATTTACTTCATAATTTTCTCTTACATCATTCATATCTGCTTCTAATATACTTCCTCCAATACCAATTGCTGCATTACTTACTAGAATATCTATATCCATATTTTTTAATTTTTCTCTATCTTCTTTATCCTTAACATCTAGTTTAAAAGATCCTATATGTAGTTTATCATTTTCTAGTTTTTCTCTTAAAACCTCTAATTGTTTATCTGTTTCAACTGAAAAAAATACATTATATCCTTTTTTTGCAAAATTCATACCTACATTATATCCTATACCTGAGGCTGCGCCTGTTATTAAAATATTCATATTATCACCATTATTATATTTATCAAATATGAATAAAAAATGCATAAAAAAACAAAGTATTATTTCAACTTTGCTACATTATCGTTTTTCAAATCACTTTGTTTTACCCAACCTAATTGGTTATTCATAACATTTCCATTCTCATCTAATGCTTCTATTAAGAATGATAATTTAATATTATCTTTATCATATCCCATTTGTTCACATTCATCTAAAATTTTATCTATTGTCATATTACTATCTTTAACTACTTTTATTATTTCTGAACCTGCTTTTGTATCACTAACTACAGATATTGCACCTATTCTAAATCCTGGAATATTCCAATTTTCAGTATTACCAGCAGGTTGTGATGCAGAACTTGAACTATATAAATCTACAGAATCTAATTCTATCATATCTCCAACTTTTGTATTATCTTTTTCATCTTCTTCATCTTTAGATACAGTTATTTCTTCTTTTTTAGTTCCTTCTTCCTTTGGTAATTCTTCTGGAGTTTCTTTTTTATCTTCAGTAGTTTGTGTTTGTGTTGTTTTTTCCTCCGTTGTTATTTTTTCAGTTGTTTTTTCTTCTTTCTTTATTTCTTCTGTTGTATTTGTATCTTCTGTTGTTTTTTCTATTACTGAATTTGGTTTATTATCATTATTATTTGTTGATGTAATTGAAGTAGCTGCACCAAATGCTGCTAATCCTGCACCTAATAAAATTGCTGCTTTTTTATTTGAAAATTTTACAACATTACAATTTTCGTGCAACTTACTATATTCTTTAGCAACTTTTTTAATCTCTTTTTTATCTTTACTAGTAAGATATTGCTTACCTACATGAGCAAATTTTCTAAAATCATATAAAATTTTTCCATCAAAAGTATTATTAAGATATTTTTCTTTAGCATTTGTATTAAATTCTCTATCAAAATTTTCTAATGCATTAACTAAATTCAAATCTATATTTTCTCCATATTTTTCTATTAATGACTTTGTATTACTATTATTTTTATCTAATAATTCTTTTGATACAACATAAAGTTTTGGAACACTTGTATATGGTGAATTTATTTGGTATGTACCTGTTTTCCCATCAAATACAATTTTCATATTTTTTGTTGTATCATCTCTCATTGATCTATCTACTGCTGCTTTTATAACCTCTTTTGGTAATTCAATAGTTGCTTCTAAATCTTCTTCTTTTGCTTCATTTTCTTTACTTTCTTCTTGTACTTGTTTTTCTGCTTCTTCTTTTGTTATTTCATTTCCGTTTTCATCATAATATTGCTCATCATTATCTTTAGCATCTGGTGTTTCTTGTATTTCCATATCTTTTGGAATTGATGGAGCTGGTTCTTCTACTACAGTTGTAACAATTTTTTCTTCAGTATCTTCTCCTTTTGCTTTTTTTATTCTTTCAGTTAACTCTTCTTGTCTTTTTCTTAACACAGAAATATCTTTTAGTATTTTTCTTTGTTCTATATTTATTCTTTTAATTTCCGCTATTAAATTTTGATCAACATCTAAATTAGCATCTAAACTTTCTTCATACTTTTTATTTAATAAACTTAATCTATCTTTATTGCTATTATATTTTTCTTCATTTTCCTTTATTAAGTCATTTAAATCTCTTGTATCGTCCATGATATTCACCTACTTTACACACATTATAACATAAATTTTATATGTTATCTACATTTTGACAATTTTTTTCATTTCTAATGGTAAATCAGAAGTAAACTGAATAATTTTACCATTTCTTGGATCAATTAATTTTAACTTATATGCATGAAGTGCAAGTCTTTTAATTAATTTATTTTCACAACCATATTTTTTATCACCTATAATTGGTGAAGATAAATCACTTAAATGTACTCTTATTTGATTTTTTCTACCAGTTTTTATATTTATATCAAGTAATGCATATTTTTCTATTTCTTTTATTACTTTATACTCAGTAATTGCTAGTTTACCATTTACTTTATCATTTGTAGAATACACTATATGATTTTTATTTTCTTTTAAATATGATTTTATAACTCCTTGTTTATCTTTTAATTTATTTAATACAATGGCATAATAACGTCTTTCTTTAATTATATCGTTCCATTTATTTTGAAATAAATTTTTAATTTTTTCTGATTTTGCAAATATTAATATTCCAGATGTATCTTTATCTAATCTATGAATTATAAAGACTTTATTATTTTTATTTTTTGATTTTAAATAATTCATTACTAGATGATAAATTGTTAAATTTTTCTCTTTTTCTGTTGATATAGTTAATATTCCACTTGGTTTATCTACTACAATTATATCTTTATCTTCATAAATTATTTTTAATTTTATATTTGTTTCTTCATCTATAAACTGCGATGTTTTTATAGATATAATATCGCCTTTATGTAACTCATAATTATATTTTGTTTGAAGCTTATCATTTACATACACATTTTTTCTTAAAAGTAAACTTTTTATATTATTTTTTGATTCATTACTTAGTTTACTTCTTAAAAAATCATATAATAAATTATCTTCAGAAACATTAATCGTATAATTATTCTTCATAATATTTCATCTCTTTTCTATGACACTATAATTTTTTTATTATAATTTGAAGTCTTTTATCTTTAGAATTAAATCTTTGTTTTGAATAATTAGTAAGCATAACATATTTTATATTAAATTGATTTAATATTTCTTCTATCTTTTTTGGATTATATATTAAATATCTATGTTCCATTTCAAATTTTTTTGCACCTATATAAAATGATATTTTTCTATAATCTATTTCATTTTCTTTATCATATCTAAATTCTATTTGTCTTCTATTACCATCAACCTTATCTTCAAAAGAACCAGTTAATCTACTATTATCAAAATCTATTATTATCATTCCATTTTTTTTAGTATAATAAAGCATATTATTTATTGCAATTTTAAATTCATCATAATTATTTAAGTGATTTAATACAGATTTCATACATATTATAGCATCATATTTTTCTTCAAGTTTCATATCAAGAACATCCATTTTATATAATGGGCATTTAACTTTTGTTTTTGCAACCATAAGCATTTTTGAACTAATATCAATTCCATGAACAATATAACCTAAGTTATTAAGAATATCTAAATGAGTACCTGTTCCGCATCCTACATCTAATACTCTTTTTCTATTTTGAAGCATATCTAGTAAGTATTTACCCTCTATATTATAATCTCTATACTTATTAAAGATATCATAAAAATTAGCATATTTATAATAATCTTTATATAGTATTTCTGTCATACTACTTATTCCTTTCTTTTAAGTACAATACAAATCCTTTAAGTATATTTTTATAATCATTATTAATCCAAGTTATTTTATCTATTATTTTTATTCCATCATCATATAATTTATTCATATAATTATAAGCATAATCATATGCGCCAGATTTTTTAAAAATATCTCTTACATAATTAATATCTTCGTCATTTATATTTTCTTTACCATAATATTTTAATAATTCATCTTTATATTGACTATTGTATGTATATGAATAAAGAATAGTTTGCTTAAACTCTTTAATATCAGAACCTATTACTTTTCCAATATTATCACTATATATACCTAATATATCATCTTGTATTTGATAAGCTATTCCTATTTTTTTACCAAATGAAGTAATATCATTTATGTAATTTTCTTTTGTACCTGCTAAAATCATACCTAAGCATAATGGTCCAACAATAGTATAATATGCAGTTTTAAGATTATATACTTCCATTATATTGTTTTCTAAGGTTTCACTACTAATTAAGTTATTTTTTGATTCAATAGGAAGAAGCACATCAATTAATTCTCCCTCTACTGTTTTTAAAAATATATCATTAAAATATTTTAAAACATTACTTAAATTTTTATCATCACCATAACTTTTTACTATTAGTTGATTTGCCTTATAAAAACCATAATCACCTATACATATTGCTACTGACTCTGAAACTTTTTTTGCCATTTTCTTATCATACTTTAAATAATTATTATAATTCTTAAAATGTATTGTTTCTTTTCCTCTTCTATAATTATCATTATCAATAATATCATCATGAATTAATATTGATGTTTGAAATATTTCATAAGCTAAAGAAAGCATATTACTATAATCATCTGATTTATTACTTGCAATTTTATATCCTAAATTAACTAATATACCTCTAATCATTTTTCCACCGGAATTTAAATTTGCAAATAATTTTAAATTATCTTTTAAATAACCAGATTTATCTTCTAATAATTTAGAATTATATTCATCTAATACTAAATTTAACTTTTTATAAGTATCTTTATAATAATTATTAAATAGTTCTACATTATCTGTCATATTTACCTCACTTTTACTAATTTATCTTATTCATATAAAATATCTATATCAACATTCCCATCTATTCCATCAACTTTACCATCACTACATAACTGCCACATTTTATATTTTTTTTCATAATCTGTTTTATCAGTATAATGAGCAAGCCATATATCATACTTTGTATCTAACCATATTTTTTCTAGATAACTTTTACTACTATATAGCATTCCTTTATAACCTTTATCTTCAATAGTTTTTAAAAAATCATTAGCCATTGATGTAAGACCAAAGAAACTTAAATGATATTCATTAAAACTTCCCCATTCTTCCCAGTCAAATGAAATAGGTAAATCAATATCATAACCCTTTATTTGTTTTAATACCCATTTTGCATCTTTAATTGCTTTTTTTGATGATGTAGAATATGAATAAAAATAAACTCCAACAGGTATGTTAGCCTTTTTAGCACCCTCCATATTCTTTTTAAAATTATCATCTAGAAAATAATCTCCTTTTTTTCCTTTAGTTCCACCTAATCTAATTATTAAAAACTCTACACCGGCATTTTTTAATTTATCAAAATCTATATCTCCTTGCCACTGTGAAATATCTAGTCCTACTTTTGTATTTTCATTTTTATAATTTTTTAAAATATCACTAAAATATGTATGACTTTCTTCTTTTTTAACATTTGAAGATGAATTTGAAACTGGTTCATATACAGATAAAGTAAAATTAACCTCATTTACGTTACCGCTATTATCTTCTGCTTTAAATACTAAAGGATAATTACCTTCTTTTGTTAAATCATAATCCCCTTCTATATAACATTTTGGATTACTATCATAATTATCTCCACATAATATTGATTTAGTTAGATCAATATCGCTATTTTTTCTAGCACTATATGAATTATTTAACCATATTACTGGTTTTATTGTATCTACTACATTTAATTCATAGTTATATTTTACTTTTATATTATCATCATTTATAAAATCAAATTCTACATTTTTAATTCCAAGTTCAGTAGTATTAATCTTATAATCTTTTATTATTTTTCCATTAATACTAGTAATATAATCTGAAACTTTAACATTACTATTAAATTCTGCAGTCATATCATCTTTTAAAGTTACCTCTATTTTAGCATTTTTTATCCTAATATAATTATATAAATTTGTAATACCAAAAATAAGAATAATTGTTAATAAAATAATTAATATAATCTTAAATTTTTTATTCATTTTTATTCTCCTCTACTATAAATACATTTTAACATAATTAAATATATTTTAAAAATTATATATTCAAATATTATGATTTTCTTGATTCTAAAAAACATACGCATTCAACATGATATGTATTTGGAAACATATCAAATGCAGTTATTTCCTTGATATTATATTTTTCTTTTAAAATATTATAATCTCTTGCAAGTGTAATTGGATTACAAGATATATATACTATCTTATCTGGGCATATTTCTAATATGGATTTTAAAGTTTTTTTATCACTACCACTTCTTGGTGGATCCATAATAATTGCATCTATATTTTCTTTTCTTAATATACCTATAGCATTCTCAACTTTACTACAAATAAATTCTACATTTTCTATTTTATTTAATATTAAATTTTCTTTAGCGTCCCTAACAGCTTCTTTTACTACCTCTACACCAATTACTTTTTTTGCCTTTTTTGATAAAAGTATTGTTAATGTTCCTGTACCTGAATATAAATCTACTATAGTATCTGATTTATCAATATAACTTAATGCTTTATTATACATATTTTGTGCGACTAAAGTATTAACTTGAAAAAATGATTTTGCTGAAACATTAAATTTAAAATTATCTAAATTTTGTATAAGAGTTTTACTACCATGTACAATTTTATTTTTTATATAAATACTTTCTAAATCAATAAATGTATCAATAAATTTATCTTTTAAATTATCATTAATATTATCAATACAAATCATTACTTTATCATTACAAACTCTAAACATAATTTCACTAATATTATGATTTTTATTTTCTTTTATAAAATTTCTTATTTTAGTTAAATTATTATTTATTTCTTTATTAGAAATAAGACATTGTTTAATATCAACTATATCATTACTTTTTTCTTTAAAGAAACCTATTTTATCATTATTAACTTTAAATATTACTTTATTTCTATAATTTAATGTATTATAACTATTAATTTCATCCAAATTAATATTGATATTACATATTTTATTAAATATTGATTTAATTTTATCTATTTTAAATTTTAATTGTTCTTCTATACTTTGGTGCATTAAATCACATCCACCACATTGATAAAAATATGGACATATTGGTAAAATCCTACTCTTACTTTCTTTTATTATTTCTACAATATGTCCTAAAGCATAATTATTATATATTTTATCTATTTTTATTTTTAATTTTTCTAAAGGTAATGCATATAAAACAAATACTATAAAGTTGTCTACTTTACATACTCCATATCCCTCATTATTATATCTTAAAATATCAACTATATATTCTTTATTTAAATCCACATAAATCACCTTTCTAATATTATACTATATTTTTTCTAAAATTGGACAAACTACATAAAAAAGGAGTTTATATTATGGATATAAAAGAAATAAAATTATTACAAAAAAATAATCCAGATTTAAAAATAAGAGAACTTAAAAATGACAAAACTAATATAAACACAATATACTTTGAATCTTTATGTGATTCAGATTCAATTAATGATTTTCTCTTAAAACCAATAAACATGAATACTATTAAATCTATTAATGATATTAAAGATAAGATACCTAATGGAAATTTAAAAGAAGTTACAGATGAAAAAACTTTATTTGAATGTCTATATAATGGCTTTACAGTAATAGAAATTAAAAATAAATTTTTATCATTTGAAACTAAGTTTCCACTTGATAGCGGAATAAGTGAGGCATCAAATGAAAAAGTTATAAAAGGACCAAAAGATGCATTTACAGAAAACTACCAAAATAATATGGGACTAATTAGAAAGAGAATAAGATCAAAAGATTTAGTATTTAAAGAACATGTTATAGGTACAACAAGTAAAACTAAAGTGTCATTAATATATGTTGATGGAATAGTAGATAAAAAATTAGTTAATAAAATAGAAAAAAAACTTAAAACTATGACAATGGATTATGTAGCAAATAGTAATTATATTACTGAAAACTTAAATAATAACAATTATATGTTTCCTACTAATTTAATGACAGAAAGGCCAGATTATGTTGGTTTTCAGCTTATGGAAGGTAGAGTTGCTATACTTGTTGAAAACACTCCTCAAGTAATTATAATTCCAGCATTTTTCTCAGATTTTATAAAAACAGTAGATGATTATTATCAAAACACAAAAAATGTTTCTATAACTAGAATAATAAGAGTTTTAGCACTTATTATTTCAATTTTTACTCCTGCAGTTTATATAGCTTTAACTACATTTAATCAAGAAACTCTCCCAACAAGTGTACTTATTAATTTTTCAATTCAAAGAGGTGGCGTGCCTTTTCCATCTATAGTTGAAGCAATAATAATGTGGTTAACATTTGAAATATTAAGAGAAGCAGATACAAGAATTCCATTTGTTATGGGAACATCTATGTCAATAGTTGGTGCATTAGTATTAGGTCAGGCAGCTGTTGAAGCAGGCTTAATATCACCTATTATGATTATCATAATAGCAATTTCATCTGTTGCATCTTTGTTATTTAATGATAATGATATGGTTAATGCAATTAGAATATGGAAATTATTGTTTCTTTTACTTAGTGCATTTGTAGGATTATATGGAGTATTTATAGGACTAGTATTATTCATAATGAAATTATGTTCTATGGACTCATATGGATTTGATTATACAGATCCAAATGCTCCTTTTAATATGCAAGCACAAAAAAACAATATAATACTTACTAAAAAATATAAACTAAATAAGAGAAATCCTTTCTTAACAGATAATTCAAATAGGAGGTAAAAATGAAAAAAATAATTATTATTTTAATTATAATTTTAAGTTTTACAGGATGTTATAACTATAAAGAATTAAATAAAATTGCAATTGTTAGTTCTATTGCTATTGACAAAAAAGATGACAAATATCTAGTAAGTGCTCAAGTAATGAATGCTAAACAAGATAAAGAAAGTGAAAGTAGTCAAGTTGTAGTTTATGAAGCAAAAGGTGAAACTATTAATGGTGCATTAAGAAATATGACTATGAAAGCTCCTAGAACAATATATGGAGGACACTTAAGTAAACTTGTTATTTCAGAAGAAATAGCTAAAGAAGGAATTGCAAATATAATAGATGGTTTTCAAAGATTAACTGAAATAAGAAATGAATTTACAATTACAATAGCTAGGAATATTGAAGCATCTAAAGTAATTAAAATTATGACATCAACTGAATCAGTACCTGCAGAATATGTTAAAACATCTCTTGAAACTGCAGATATATCTAGTGCTTTAACATACTCTACTAAACTTGATGAATTTGCATCATTATACTTAAAAAAAGGAATAGATCCTGTAATTGCAGTAATAGAAGTTGATAATTATGAAAAAAAAGGAACTACATTAGATAATACTGATACTACAGATCCTATAACAAAAATAGTATTAGGTAATATTGCTGTTACAAATAATGGTAAATTTGAAAAATATCTAACAAAAGAGGAAACAATTGGATATAACTTTATTAGAAACCAGGTTGAAGAAATTGTAATTCCAGTAAAATGTGATGACAAATATTATGCATCTATAACTGTTTTAAAAAATAAAACAAAATATAAAGTAGCTAAAGTTAATAATAAATATCAAATAAAATATTTTATTAATTCAAATGGTGTTATTGGAGAATATGATTGTTCTGATGAACTAATTAAAGAAAAAGTTATTAATAATCTTGAGAAAAAGGCTGAGAAAAAAATAAAGTATTATATAAATAAAGCATTAGAAGCACAAAAAGATTCTAAAAGTAAATTTTTAGGATTTGAAAGAAATATTTATCTAAACTATCCAAAATATAAAGATGAAGAATATGAAATAAAATTAAATGTTAATTTAGAATTAAGTCGTAAAGGTGAACTTAGAAATTCAAGTAAAGGAGCTAAAAAGAATGAATACTAAAATTAGTAATAAAGGATTTTCAAGTCTTATATTTTTTACATCACAATCTTTATTTCTAGGTATTGGTCTTACTCAAATACTTAATTCTAGTAAACAAAATAGTATCTTTTCTGTATTAATAGGTTCTCTTTTAGGATTTATAGTTCTAGCTTTATTTTTAAAACTACTAAATTATGAAAAAGATTTAAATATTTATCAAAAACTTGAAAAATTATTTGGAAAATTTTTAGGAAATGTAATTAATATTGCATTAATAGTGTTAGTTATATTTTACTTTATATATACATTATGGAGTATTCAAATATATATTCAAAATAAATATTTAGATAAAACTCCAAGTATCGTAATACTAATATTATTTTTAATACCCACAGTATATTCTGTAAATAAAGGAATTAAACCAATATGTAAACTGTCATTAATAATATTTATAATTACTGTAATTGAAATAATATTATCTATATTTGGACTTATTAATTTCGTAGAAATAGATAATCTTAAACCTTTTTTTAATACACCATTTTCAAACATATTAAAAAATTCTTTATACTTTATTTCTTATTTTTTCACACCTACTTTTATGTTATTAATGGTACCTAAAAATCAAATAGAAAATCAAGATAAATTAAATAAACATATAATTATATTTTATATACTTGGATGTATAAATTTCTTTTTACTATTTTTATTTATAATAAGTGTATTTGGTATAGAACTTGCATCTTTATTTTACTATCCAGAATTTACTTTATTAAAGAAAATTAATTATCTTGATTTTATTCAGCATGTTGAAAATATATTATCAACACAATGGTTATTTAGTTTATTTATAAGTAGTGTTGTGAGTTTATATTATATAAAAAGATTTTTAAATCATAAAAAAATGGATAAAAAAATTTTGTATTATACTATAGTTATTGCTTCATTATTTTTATCAACTATGTTATTTAAAAATACAACTATTGGATATGACTTTATAAAAAAATATTTTGTACTTATCTATACAATACCAATTTTTATATTAGTTTTAGTTAGTGTAATATTATCACACATAAAAAGTAGAAATTAATCTACTTATTTTCTTTATTTCTTTTATAATGAAACATATATTGAATAACAAGACCACTATATTCTTTATATTTATCTTTAGTAAATCTTTTTATATCTTTAATATTAGTTATGTTATATTCATCTTTCATATATTTTTTTACCCATGTATCTATTGGAAATACATCTAATCTTGAATATGCAAATAATAATATACAAGATGCTACTTTCTCACCTATTCCCTTGTTTTCAAGTAAATAAGTCATTGCATCATCAGAATTCATATCACTAATAGAATTTATATCAATAGTTTTATTATTAACTTTATTAATAAACTCATAAATATATTTATCTCTAAAACCTGTCTTTAAATTTCTAAGTTCTTCTATACTGCATTCTTTCATATCTTCACTATTTGGAAATAAATAATATTCTTTATCTTCAAATATGATCTTTTTACCATACTTATATGCAATATTATCAAGTGCTTTTTTTATTTGAGGAACTCTATTATTTTGAGATAATATATAACTTATTATAGTTTCAAACTTAGGTTGATTAATTATTTTAAATCCATTACAATCATCAACTATTTTCTTCATATTTGGATCTAACTTTAATATTCTTTTATTTATTTTATTATAATCTCTATCTAAATCAAGATAATATCTAACCTTACTTTCTAGATTATCTTCATTATTTGATTTTACAATTAAATCATTATTATCTTGCTTTATATTAATAACTCTATCAGATAATATAATAGTATATGAATTATCATCTTCTATAGAAAATCTAAATATTTGACCACAAGTTATAGTATCTGATAAATTTAAGTTAGCATCTTTTATTCTCAACATATAAATACACCCTAGTTAATATTTTATCATATTTAGTATAATTTTTAAATTACTTATCAAAATAATAAGGGAGGAATAAATATGTCATGCAAGAATAAAGATGGTAATAATAAAAATAAAAGCAAAAAAATAGTTTGTAAATCTTGTAAATGTAGTTATGATGAAGATGATAAGTTAAAAGTTGTATGTAAAGACTGTGAAGATCAAGATGATACTACTATAATTTGCGAATACTGCGAGTGTATAGATAATGATGAAAACGATGATAAACAAATATGTTTAAAAAATTGTTCAAAAGATGGAGTAAATGAAGATACAATTTACATTACATGTACAGAATATGAAGAAGATTTAAATTAATTTTAAATCTTTTTATTTACTAAAAAAATAGCGTGTTATATAATTTCAATAAAGGAGTGTATATTATGGAATTATTATTGCTATGTATAAAAGTATTTTTAGGAAGGTTAATTGATGTATCACTTGCAACATTAGTAACTGTTTATGTAGTTAAGGGTCAAAAAGCAAAAGCTACAATTATAGGTTTTATCGATGTATTTATTTGGTTTTTAATTGTAAAAGAAGCACTTAATACAGATATTGAAAGTATATTTATCGCAATATCATATGCTGGTGGATATGCATCTGGAACTTTTGTTGGAAGCAGTCTTTCAAGCTTCTTTAACAAAGGTACAGTTAGTGTTCAAATTATTACAAAAGATATAAATAATATGGTTACTAACTCAATTAAAGAATCTGGATATTCAGCATCTATAATTGAATGTAAAGGTATATATAATGGTGAAACTAATTATATGATTTATGCACAAATAGAAAATAAAAAATTAAAAGATTTCAAGAATTTAATAACAAATATTGATAATAATGCATTTATTACAGTTACTGAAAGTAAAGAAATGCTTAATGGATATATTGGAAAATAATTATAATTTTTAAAATTTATAATATATTATTATAGAAACATGTAACAATGTGTTATAATGATATAAAGGAAGTTATAATATGCAAGATAATAAAAAAATTAAAATTAATATGCTTTCAATGGCTGACTCTGTTGATGGACAAGGCGTTGGTAGTGCATATTTAGAATTAATGAAATTATTAAAAGAAGATGGAAAAGATGATTTTGAAATATATTTAAATAAGGGAACTAAATTTGATATTATTCATTCACATACCATTGAACCTAGAAATTATTTCAAATTAAAACACAGCAAAAATCCTACAATAGCATATGTTCATTTCTTACCAGAAACTTTAGATGGATCTATAAAGCTTCCAAAACCTATATTTAAAATTCTAAAAAAATATATTATTAGTTATTATAAAACTGCAGATCATTTAGTTGTTGTAAATCCTAATTTAAAAAAGGATATGATAAAAGCAGGTCTTGATGAAAGTAAAATAAAGTATATACCGAACTTTGTATCTAAAGAAATGTTTCATAAAAAAAGTAGTAGTGAAATTTATGAACTAAAGAAAAATATGGGGCTTAAAAAGAATGATTTTGTTGTTTTAAGTGCTGGACAAGTTCAAAGTAGAAAAGGTGTACTTGATTTTGTTGAGGTTGCTAAAAGATTACCAAATATTACATTCATATGGGCTGGAGGATTTTCATTTGATGTTATTACAGATGGACATAATGAACTTAAAAAAATAATGAATAAACCTCCTAAAAATGTAAGATTTTTAGGAATAATACCAAGAGAAGAAATGAATGATTTATATAATATTGCTGATGTATTTTTCATGCCATCATATAATGAATTATTTCCTATGACTATTTTAGAAGCAGTAAGTACAGGAACTCCTATTGTTCTTAGGGATTTAGAATTATATGAAGATATACTATTTAAAAAGTATTTAAAAGGTAAAAATAACGATGAATTTGTTCATTTATTAGAAAAACTAAAACAAGATAAAAATGAGTATAAAAAACAGGTTGAAAATGCTAATTACATAGCCAATTTTTATAGCAAAGATAATGTATATAAAATATGGAAAGATTTTTATACAGATATATATGAAGAAGCAAAATAAAAGTAAACAAAAATATGTTTACTTTTTTTATTCAAATATACTACTTAATATTATTATAAAAATTCCAATTAATACTCCAATTAATGATAATAACTTATTTTTACTATGAATAATATGAGGTATTAATTCAAATATAATAATATAAATAAGCATTCCAAGTGTTATACAAATAAGTCCACCTATAATAAACTCATTTAAAAGATTATTCATTAAGAACATTAATAGTCCTCCAATAAATGTTGATATAGTAACTAAAAATAATAATGGTATTCTTTTTTTTCTTTTTTCTTTTTCTAATGTAGAATATATAATCATACCCATTGGAATATTGTGTAATCCTACCCCTATTCCTACAAGAATAGCTAATTTAATCGAATGGATACTCATACTATATACAACCATACCCTCTATTATATTATGAATTATTATTGCTATTGAAGATACTATTCCTATATGAATCAAGTTTTCATCTGTACAATTATGAGATAAACTATGTTCATTATCATGTTCAGGTATAAAGTTATCTAGTAATTTTAATATCCCTATCCCTACTATTACCAAAATAAATATTATTAAAATTGTATTTAAAATATTATCAGTTCTAAATGTATCAAATGCTTCTGGTATTAAATCTATAATTACAAGAGATAACATTGTTCCAAGTGCGATTGAAATAGATAGTTGCTCTATAATTTTTTTATTATTTATTAATTTAATAAACAATATACCTACTAATATAAATACTCCTAAGCAAAAGGTTATTATAAGTCCCATAGATTCACCCTTTCGTTTGTAATTATATCAAAAAAAGGATATAATTTATACCCTTTTTTATTATTTTATTTCTATACTTTTCTTAGTATCAACTTTTTCCTTTTTTGGAATAACAAGTTTTAATGTACCATCATTATATTCTGCTGATATTTCTTCTTCATTAATATCACCAAAACTAAATGAACGTTCACACTTTTCAAATTTTCTTTCACGTCTTAAGTATTTCTTATCATCTTCATCATTAGTTTCTTCGTTTTTTTCACAAGAAATTTTTATTACACCATTATCACATTCAATCTTGATATCTTCCTTTGAAAAACCTGGAACATCCATAATCACATTATAGTTTCCATCCTTTTCATAAATATCACATTTCATTCTCTTTTTAAATGATGTATCATCAAAATCATCTAAAAAATTATCAAAAAATATTCTACTTGGTAACATATTATCATTCCTCCCATTCTTTATTATGTACCTTATTTTATATTTTAATCTATTTTGATAGTAATTCGCATATTAAGTTACTTATCTCTGTTGGATTTTCAATTGAAAGTCCTTCTATTAATCTACTTTGTGAATATAAAATCTTTGTATAATTTTTAAATTCATCACTATTATTCTTATATAACTCTTTTAATTTTTCTGCGATTGGATGAGAATCATTAATTTCTAATATAATTTTAGCATTAATATTTTCATCATTAGGCATTGCATTAATTACCTTTTGCATCTCAATTGATACAGGCCCCTCACTTACTAAACATACAGGATGGTTTTTAAGTCTATGAGTAAATCTAACATCTGTAACCTCTCCATTTAATATTTCTTTCATTGATGAAAGCATATCTTTATTTTCTTCATTTGTCTTTTTTAAACTTTCTTTTTCTTCATCTGTATCTAAATCTACATTATTTTCACATACATTTACGAACTTCTTACCATCATATTCTGAAAGTGTCTTAATAACAAACTCATCAATATATTCTGTTAAGTATAATATATTATACCCTTTATCTTTTACCTTTTCTACTTGAGGTATCATATCTATTTTTGATATTGTTTCACCACAAGCATAATAAATATTTTCATCATCCTTTTTCATATTTGATACATATTCTTTTAATGTAACTAACTTATCATCTTTTGATGAATGAAATAATATTAAATCTTTAAGTTCATCTTTATGCATTCCATAATCATTATATATACCAAATTTTAATTGCATTCCAAATTCTTTATAGAATTCTTCATACTTATCTCTTTCATCTTTAAGCATAGATTCAAGTTCACTTTTAATTTTTTTCTCAACATTACTAGCAATTAATTTTAATTGTCTATCTTGTTGTAAAATTTCTCTTGAAATATTTAAAGATAAATCATCACTATCAACTATACCTTTTACAAATCCAAAATAATCTGGTAATAAATCAGAACATTTATCCATTATAAGTACACCATTTGCATATAATGATAATCCTTTTTCATATTCTTTAGAATAATAATCATATGGTGCATGTGATGGAATAAATAAAAGTGATTTATAAGAACATAATCCTTCTACAGATGAGTGAATTACTCTTAATGGATTTTGATAGTCATAAAATTTACTTTGATAAAAAGAATTATATTCTTCATTTTTTATTTTCTTTTTATCCTTTTTCCATAATGGAATCATACTATTTAATGTTTCTTCTTTTACTACATCCTCATATTCATCTTTTAAACCCTTTTTTAATTCTCTTCTAGTTACATTCATTTTTATAGGATATCTTATATAATCAGAGTATTTTTTAACTAGTGACTCTATATTATAACTATCTAAAAAATCACTATAATTATAATCATCACTATCTTGTTTAATTTTAATAGTTATTGTTGTTCCATACTCTTCTTTTTCGCATTCACTTATATTATATCCATCTGCTCCTTTACTAGACCATTTATATGCTTTATCAGAACCATATTTTTTAGATATAACATCTACATTATCTGCGACCATAAATGAAGAATAAAAACCAACACCAAATTGACCAATTATATTAATATCTTTCTTATCTACATTTTCTTCTTTAAATTGAAGCGAACCTGATTTTGCAATCATACCAAGATTATTTTCAAGTTCATCTTTATCCATTCCTATACCATTATCAGATATAGTTAATAATCTATTATCTTTGTCTATACTTAACTTAATACATAAATCTTTTTTATTTACTTTAATCTTTTTATCAGTTAAAGAATTATAATATACTTTATCAATTGCATCACTTGCATTAGATATTAATTCTCTTAAAAAGATTTCTTTATTTGTATAAATAGAATTAATCATTAAATCAAGTAATCTTTTTGATTCTGCCTTAAATTGCTTCAAACTTTATTCCCTCTTTCTACTGATTATGTATCAGTAACATTATAGTAGCACTTATTTTAGCACTTGTCAATAGTGAGTGCTAAAAGAATTTTATTCATTTTTTATTACTAAATTATCATCTTTTTCATCTATAACTACAGTTGAATTAAACTTAATATTATCATTTATAATTTCATTAGCAAGTAGAGTTTCTAAGTTTCTTGACACAAATCTTTTTATTGGTCTTGCTCCATATTTTTCATCGTATGAGTTATTAATAATAAATTCTTTTGCTTTATCTGTTAGACTTAATTTTATTTTTTTATCATCTAGTCTTTTTTCAATATCATCTATTATTTTATCAAGTATTTCATATATTACATTCTTATCTAGAGACTTAAATATAATTATCTCATCTATACGATTTATAAATTCAGGTTTAAATGTGTGCTTTAATTCATTCATAACTAATTCATCTTTATTATCCATATTTTCAAGTATATATTCACTACCTAAATTAGACGTCATAATTATTATTGTATTTTTAAAATCTACAGTTCTACCTTGAGAATCAGTTATTCTTCCATCATCTAATATTTGAAGAAGAATATTGAATACATCTTTATGAGCTTTTTCTATTTCATCAAATAATACTATACTATATGGATTTCTTCTTACTGCTTCTGTTAATTGTCCACCCTCATCATATCCTACATATCCTGGAGGCGCTCCAACTAATCTTGATACTGAATGACTTTCCATATATTCACTCATATCAATTCTAACAATATGTCTTTCATCATCAAATAATTCATACGCAAGTGTTTTAGCTACCTCTGTCTTACCTACACCTGTAGGGCCAAGAAATATAAATGAACCAATTGGCCTATTTGGATCTTTTATACCTGCTCTTGATCTTATTATAGCTTCACTTACTAATTTTATAGCCTCATCTTGACCTTTTACTCTTTTTTTCATATTTTCTTCTAAATGTAAAATTTTTTCTCTTTCTCCACCAACTAATTTACTTATAGGTATTTTAGTCCAATTTGATATTATTTTAGCAATATCTTCTTCATCTACTACATCTGATAATATTTCATTTTTATTTTTTTCATTAAGTTCTTCTAATTCTTTTTCAAGTTTTGGTAATACACCATGTCTTAATTTTGCAGCAGTCTCTAAATCATAAGAATTTTCTGCTTGTTCTAGTTTAAAATTAGCACTAGATATTTCTTCTTTTTTACTTTTAATTTTATCGTTAATATTTTTTTCTTCTTCCCAATCACTTCTAAGTTTACTTTCATTTTCTTTTAAGTTAGATAACTCTTTATTTATTTCAACTAATCTATTTTTACTTATTTCATCTTTTTCTTTTTTTAATGCTTGTGCTTCAATTTCAAGTCTCATTATATCTCTAGTCAATTTATCTAATTCAGTTGGAACTGAATCCATTTGAACTTTAATAGTAGCACATGCTTCATCTATTAAATCAATTGCTTTATCTGGTAAAAATCTATCTGTTATATATCTATTTGATAAAGTAGCTGCAGATACTAATGCTCTATCTTTAATTGTTACACCATGATGCAATTCAAATCTTTCCTTTAAACCTCTAAGTATTGTTATTGTATCAAGTACTGTTGGTTCTTTAACTTGAACTTTTTGAAAACGTCTTTCTAGTGCACCATCTTTTTCAATATATTTTCTATATTCATTAAGAGTTGTAGCACCAATACAAAGAATTTCACCTCTTGCAAGCATAGGCTTTAACATATTACCTGCATCCATTGCACCCTCTAGTGCACCTGCGCCTACTATCATATGAATTTCATCTATAAACAGAATTATCTCTCCATTTGAGTTTTTTATTTCCTTTAATACTGCCTTTAATCTTTCTTCAAATTCTCCTCTATATTTTGCACCTGCGATTAAAGAACCCATATCTAATTCCCATATTCTTTTTTGTTTCAAGCTATTAGGAACATCACCTTTTACTATCCTATTTGCTAATCCCTCAACAATCGCAGTTTTACCAACACCTGGTTCACCAATTAATACAGGATTATTTTTAGTTTTTCTAGATAATATCCTAGTAATACTCCTAATTTCTTCATCTCTTCCAATAACAGGATCTATCTTACCATTTTTAACTTCACTTACAATATCCCTACCATATTTTTCTAATGGATTTTGTAAATTTTCTTCATATGGATTTTGTTCATTCATATTATCAACTCCCTTAATATTATGCACATAAAAAATATTATTTTACTTGCATAACTAAATTATATCACTTTATTAGCACTTGTCAATAGTGAGTGCTAATTTTACTAATATTAATGTATAGTTATATATTGTGTCACCAAATTTAGATTTTAAATATAATATTATAGAAAGGAGAGATGATTTTATGTATGGATATCCTGTTTATGGATACCAAGGTAATCCCTACGCATATGGTGGTGGATATTCAAATGGATATGGTAGTGGATATGGTGCAGCCTGGGCAATAATAATAGTAGTTATAATAATTTTCTTCCTATTTTGGGGATTTGGATCTTATGGTGGAAATAGACAATGTCAATAAATCCTATACTCTCCACACTTTAGTTCTTTTTCCAATATTTTACATTCTTATTTCACTAAAAAGAATATCATCAAATTTGGTATTCTTTTTATATTAGTTATTATTAAAAATTGATATAAATACTTTACATTTTAGATTTAATTTATTGATATTTTATTTTCTAAATGTTATAATTTTCTTGTAATCATTATAATATGATTTATAAGAAAGGAAGTATAAATATGCAATTAAAAGGAAGTAAAACTGAACAAAATTTAATGACTGCTTTTGCTGGTGAAAGTCAAGCAAGAAATAAGTATACTTATTATGCTAGTAAAGCAAAAAAAGAAGGATATGAACAAATATCAGCTATTTTTGAAGAAACTGCTAGTAATGAAAAAGAACATGCAAAAATATGGTTTAAATTATTACATGATGGTGATATACCTAATACAATAGATAATTTAAAAGATGCAGCTGGTGGAGAAAATTACGAATGGACAGATATGTATGCAGAATTTGCAAAAGTTGCAAAAGAAGAAGGATTTGATCATATAGCATATCTTTTTGAAGAAGTTGGAAAAATAGAAAAACATCACGAAGAAAGATATATGACTTTACTAGGAAATATAAATGATGATATGGTATTTAAAAAAGGAGAAGATACTGTTTGGATTTGCCGTAACTGTGGATATGTTTATGTAGGCAAAGAAGCTCCTAAAGTATGTCCTGTTTGTTCACATCCTCAAGCATTTTTTGAAAAAAAGTCTGAAAATTACTAAAATAAAAGATACCCTTTGGTATCTTTTTTTATTTCTTCTTATTATTTTTTAATAAGTCTCTTATTTCTTCAAGTAATATAATTTGTTCATCTTTTTTTACTTCTTCTTTTACCTCTTCTTTTTTATTAAATTTACTAATAACTTTAACAAAGAAGAATATACAAGAAGCAACTATTAAAAAATCAATAATATTTTGAATAAATATTCCATAAGCTATAGTAGCATCTTTTACTTTAAGTGTAAGATTAGAAAAATCTATACCACCTATTACAATACCAATTAATGGCATTAATATATCATTTACAAGAGATGTAACTATTTTTCCAAATGCTGAACCAATTATTACACCAACTGCTAAATCTACTACATTACCTTTAGATATAAAATCCTTAAATTCTTTAATAGTACTGTTTCCTTTTTCTATTATATTTTTCTTTTCTTTTTTCATAACTATCTCCTATCTATATATAAATATATCATAAAATTATAATAATTGTAAATTAATTATTACTTTCATTAATTAATGCTTCATATAGTAAATCAACTATATGATTAGATGGTATTAAATTATATTTATCTATTACCCTTTCAATAATATCATCTGAAAATGTCATATTAAGATATTTAAAAATCGATTCTTTTTTATTTTTAATTTCATTTAGATAATCAAGTGTATACTGGTTATCAATTATAAGTAAATCATAATCTTGAATCCATTTTTTAAATTTCATCATTATTTTATTTGTTGTATTAACATATGTAAACATATTTTTATCATACTGGATCATATTTAATAAGTCTATATTATTAATACATTTCTCATTTAATCTATAATCAAATCTATCTTCTAATTTAAGACCATTTAATTTTAAAGCAGATAATTGTATTATATTACCATTTTTTGGATTTAATGAACTTGGTATAATTTCTAATATTATATATTTTTTATTATCCATATTTTATCACCTACATAAATAATTTTATCATAACAAATAATTAAACACTACAAAGTATATACATTATTTAAAATATCTTTTATATCAAAATCTATATCACTAATCTTATAGTGTAATCTAAGTAAATCATCTATAGGATTATCTCTTTTTAATATCTTTTTTGATATATATTCTGCAATAACATATCTTTGTGATAAATATAAATCAAGTCTATTTTTATCAATTATTCTTTTTAATCGTTTTAAACTACATAATTCTTTTGATAATACTTTATATTTTGCTGAAGTTTCTTCACACTGTGATAATTGCTTTTTTATATTATGATAATTTATACTCTCCCCATTTAATTTCATCTTAATAATTTCTACATCTATAATAGTAATTTCTGCACATTTCTTTGCAGATTTAATAATGTCTAATTTAATTTTATCAAAATCATTAGAAGTAATTATTTTATTTTTAACTAAATAATCTCCTAATATAAGTTCAAAAGTTATAGAAACAACCTCACTAAAATAATTTCTAGCCTGTGAATCAACTTTTGAACCAAATTCAACATTTTTAAAAATTGGTAATTTATTAATAGTATTATTTACGAGATATTCTAATTTACTATCATAAAATAAATATGTATATTCATTTAATTTATGTAATATTTCATGTAATATTAAAAACATATCCATAGGTGTATTACTTAGATGAATATGAACTAAACCATCTGAAGAAAGAAAACCATTATTGCCTTTATTTTTATCATTTTCAAATATTACTATTGGATTATTGTTCTCATCTACTTGTCTTATAATATTAATATATTGGTTAGCTAATTCTGGACTTATTTCCATTAAAAAATTATATACAATTTCCATTGATTCATTTAGGTTAAATTTTCTAGACCAGTCTTTTTTTATTATACTTGGTTCATCTTCATTAAGAACCTCAAAACTTAAATTTTCAATTTGATTCATTGTAAGAATAGAAATATAATTCCAAATTGAATTTATATAATCATATACAATTTCATCAAGTAATTTGTAATCCATATTTAAGTCATCTCCAATAATTTTTGATAAGCTATATTATAACACATAATATTATATATTATAAATAAATATTTTAAAATCCCATTTTATATAGAACTTTATCATAAAAAAAATGATTAGATATTATTTGTATAAATATTTTAATCATCAACATTTCTTTTATCTAAATATAATTTTTTTGCTTTTTCAATTGTTTCAGGTGTAATATCTTCATAAGAATCAATTATGTGATTTTCAAATTCTTTTTCACATGATTGTAACTGAGTTAATGTATCCTGCATTTGACTTAATATGTTTACTAATTTTGAATTATCTTTTAATTTAGCAATTCTTTTGTATACTTCATTTAAATTTTCAAAACAACCTGTTAAATCGATAGTAGCAATACTTAAATCTACAGAATCTTTTATATCTTGATGTTCTACTTTCTTATCTTCTGCTAATTTTTTTATTACATCAATAGTAGATTCTATTGTTATCTCATTTGGCAATCTATCTGGATCAAAAATTAAACTATTTAATAATATATCTCTACCATATTCACTTAGTTTTTGACAGTTTTCAAAGCGATAAATATTTAAATTCAAGCAATAACAAGAGTCATTTGTTTTATATCTAATTAAACTATCCACATGTATAGGATTAACCTCTATATTTTCTAGAAAAGAAAAATTGCTAAAAGGTGAAATACTATATTCAAACTCATATTCAGTAAAATCTAAGTTTTCATGAAAATAAATATTAATAAATCCAAGTTTCTTAATTTTTAATACTACTGATTTTATTGTTTCTATATCTTTTTTATGTTCTTGAATATATTGATAAAAATATTCTTCATCTAAATTTCTAATACGATTCCCCATTGCATCATAACTTAAAATAGTTAAATTACTTAAACAACGATACTTATTCATTATTTCTATAGTACGCTTGTGCTTTTCTATAAAATCTTTATATTTACTAGGTACAATAGATAAATTTCCTTGCATAGCATGATATACTTTATTAACTAAATTTCGACTACTTTTAGATTTAATTAATTTTTCTAAATCGTCACAAAATGACTTATAATCATCAAACACTTCACATAAAGTAATTAAATGATTGGTTGGTATTGATTTGCAACATTTTTTTCTTTCTTCCATTTCTAAATAAGTCATAATTAAAACTCCCTTAATCAACTAATATTTTATCATATTTATATACTTATTATCAATAATTTTACGCGTAAAAACTACTTTCTATTTTATTTTGAAAATTCATTTATTATATTAAACTAACTTAGTTGATATAAGACTTATTTTAATAATCAAGTAATTATGCTATAATAAATACAATAAAGAAAGGAAATTAAAAATGAAGTTAAAATCAACCTTAAAAAGTAAGAAAAAAGAATTAGATGAAATTAAAAGTAAAATACAACAGAAAAAAGAAGAATTAGATGAAATTAAAAGTAAAATACAACAAAAAGAACAAGAATTAAGTGAAATTGATAATATAATATCAGAAAAAAAAGATATTATTGAATCGCTAAAAAATGAAGTTAAAGGACTAAAAGATTTTATTAACTCTAATTTAGATGAAGAATTACAAAAATTTGATTATAAAGTAGATATTACTAACTGTTATATCATTAGTCTAAATTCAAAAAAGTATATTGCAATTAGAGAATTTAATAAAACATTAAGCGATTTTTATTCATTAGCTACTGGACATATTTGTTATGAAAATTATACTTATTATGATGTTTTAGATGTAAATGAGAATAATAAATTCAAGTATATATATGATTACACCTATTATCATCCTACCACGCGTATTAGATCTCTTTGTACAGAATATACTGATAGACCTCCAGAGTATGAGGAACATATTTTAAAAGTTTATCCAGAATTGAGTATATTTACAGATAATAAGGTCCCTAATACATACTTAAAAAAAATATATTACGAAATAAATAACTTGGGAAATAAAAAATTATTAAACCAATTATAATTAGTGATAAATATATTCTTATTTTAACTTATATAAACTACTTTATATAAAAAGATTATTTTTAACTTTCCCTCTAATTTTAAATTTTTTATTTGTGTATTCTATAAAGTTTTTCTTGTATCATCTATTTCTTCAATACCATTTTGCATTTCAATCATTTTCTTTTGTTCATTATGCAACGTTTCTAAAATTGAATTTAATAAAATAACTTCATTTTGATTATTGGCCAATGATTTAAGTGAATTAGCATTATCTATTAATTCATTAATTCTACTTATCAATACTTTCAATTCTACAGCATCTATTTTATTATCTAATAGCATAAATTTATATTCTGCATTTATCTTATTCATTTTCTCTTTTAATTGATTGACTAATATAGTTAATTCAGTTTCTCCTTGAATGGCAGGTTTAAATTTTTGTAATTTACTATCTTTATTATCTTGCTCTTGATAATTTTCTTTTTGAACATTGGCAACTGGAGCACTATTATATGATGGTTGATTATGTATTTCAATTTCTTGATTAGATACTAATTTAGAATTAAGATTATCTAAATTGGCATTCCAATAGTTAAACTCATCTTGATCATGTAATATTTTAGATTCATTAATTTTAATTTTAACAAAATCAATTTGTTCTTGAATACTCATTGATTCCCATTTTTTTGGATCGACTTCCATTCTTGATTTCCTAATAATTTTTTCTATTGCAGATTTTGCATAATTATATGCAACATAATCATTATTTTGTTTTGCGATTTGTTTTTGCTTTTCTAATTTGTTAAGTTCATTAGCTCTAAAATGTTTAACGCTTGATTGTGTATTATTACTTTGCTCGTTTTTGGGTGAATTTTCATATTTATTAACCTTAAAATCAATGATTACTTTTGATACACCATTATGTTGTAATTCACTCAAATCCTGACTGATTTTTAAATTTTCTATATCTAAACCTTTTTCTCTAAATTTTAATCTTAAGTATGCCATACCATATTCACTTTTTGGAGCTACTAAAATTGAAAATTTACTATTTTGAAGATCATCGCCTGACATCATTTCTTCATAATGCCCATTTGAACATAGTATAGCATTTATTAACTTGTTTATTCCATATGAATTTGATTCATTATTAACACTAAATTTTTCCATCGTGTTTTTTATATAATCTTCTTGAGATTTTTTAGTCTTTCCAAATTGTTGTATATCAAATTGATATGAATCTTTAGATTCTCTAAAAATAAGAATAGATGATTTAACTTTTAAAATAGTATCTTCATCAAGTACTTGTTGATTATTTTGCTTATTAATAACTATATTATTTTCAATTTTATATTTAGAACAATAATTCATTATTTCTTCATAACTTAACATATATAACCTCCACTAGTATTACACATATTATACTACATAATATCGTATATTTAGTAAATCTTTATATTATTTAATGACAACTTTACATTATAACTCTAAATATCATTTTTCTTCTTTAATTTTTATAACTCGCTATCTTTTTAACAATAATTTTCATATTAATTTTATTATAATCATTACTAATATAAAAATAGATATTTTAAATGAAAACTTATATAAAATTGTGTTAATTTCTAATTAAGTACTAAAAAATATGATATTTTTGCTAGATAATAGTTGATACTAATATATTAACTAATTATCAAACTATTTAAGTCTAATTTACAAAAAAAAAACATTATGCTGTAAAGTTTACATTTTAAATAAAAGATGATAATAAAACTATGATATAATATTTGTGAGAGGTTGGTGTAATTTAAATGAAACGTAGTGAAATTCATAAAAATTATTTAAAAGTTGCAGAAGAACGCTTAGTTTTAGAAGAAAAAATTGAAAGTTTTATTAAAAATTGGGAAGAGGGAAACTCAAGTCTTAGCAGTTCTACTATTCAGCAAATTATTGATAAAGCTTATGAGAGACTACAAGAACTAAAGAACTTAGAAGAAAAATTAAATACTGAATATTGGGCTCAAATACAAAAGGAAGAAGATAAAAAAATGGCTGATATAAGTGTTCATCATAATTTAGAAGAAAGACCAACAAACATAGAAATTGTTGATGGTGTCCTTTCAAGTAATGCTAATGAATCTCATTTAATTGGTAAACAAAAAACTCCAGAACAACTTGAAAATGAAAGGACTAAATTATTAAGTGACATAAAATCAAAAGTTATGAATCATGAAATTTCATTAGCAGAAGCTTCAAAATTAACAAATGATGTTAATACTGCTTATGATTTTTATAATGATTCATCTGAAGTATTATCTGATGATAATAATCAAATGCATATGTAAAAATATAATTCTACTTGACCAGATACTACATCAAATTACATAATTTTATAATACTATTTAAAAACAATAAAAATGTCTTGAAATCTTTTAAAATCAAGACATTTTTTAACAATCTAATACTATAAAACAACTATTTTTTTAATAATAAAATTTTTGCTGCTTGATAATTAGACAAAATGATTAGTGCACAAATATATTCTAGCAAAAAAAGAAACAACTCTTTAATTGCTACTTCCTGAATTATTTTTAAATAATTTTCGTAATCTTTTGTGAACACCATTTTCATCTTTTTGTAACTTTTCTGGGTCTTGTTTTTCATCACGATCAATTTTTGAATTTATAGCCGTTTCTTGATTTTCTAAAGTATGAACTTGTTCAGATGATGCTACTGGTTTTGCTGGTTCAGAAGCAGTTTTAATTTCGTTATTATTAGAAAATTCTATTACATCATCAATTGTTGGTTCAACAATACTTATTGGACTAGATGTTAACCTAAACTTATCTTTTTCAATAAAATCAATTCTAAACCATTTTAAATCAAACTTGCCATCTTTAACAGTTAATAACATATCAGAATATTTTCCAAAAATAGCAGGACCATAGACTTTAAAATTTCTTATTTCATCAATAGTTTTTAAAGTATTTGCTTTTTCATAATTTTCAGCAGTATCATATTCAGGATTTATAATTTTACCAATATTATAATCTGCTTTTCTATTTTTTAATTCCATTCTAATAATTTCATTATCACTTGGAATAACATTTTTGCCAATATGAATTTTGTCTTTATCATTTCTTGCAAATAATATTATTCCATTTCTATCTACAACATACATTGAATCATAATTATTACTATCAAATATTTTTTCTATTTCATATCTATTTAATTCTACAGAATCTTCTATTGCATACCTTTCATCAACTGGCAAAGATTCTTCTAGCCATAAGGCTCTATCATTACCTTTAAAAAAGTAATCTTTGTGAAATCGAAAACCTCTTACTGAACCTCTAAAATTCAAATATGTCTTATTGTATTCAAATAATTCAGTAAAATGTAACCAATCATTTTGTTCTTTTTCATGGTAAGGAAATAAATTTCTACTTGGATGATTAACATATTTATTTACTAAAACCTTATCTCCAACTTTTAATAATAATATCTCATCTGTACTTACAATAAAATGGCAATCATCAGTGTATGGCATAAGTTGTACTAAATTTCCTATACAATATTTTTTATCTATTGCTTGAATCATTGTATAAACCTCCCTTTGATATAATCATTATAACATTTTAATGATTATTTTTTGATATATCATTAGATTTCTATGTAAAAAAATTAAAATAGTTTGAACAAAATTATCAATAGTGTCCTAATAGAAAATACGACAACTATTTTTTTAATAATAAAATTTTTGCTGCTTGATAATGAGGTAAAATGATTTCTTTTCCTTTGTCTGACAATTTATTGTAGCTTCTTTGTAATTTATTATAAACAAATTCTGCACCATCATCTATAGACATATTTTTTTCTACATATACCATTCTAAGTAAATAAGGTACACTATAAAAATGAGCCATACCATCTGCATCAGCTACACATATCTCTTCTTTAGTTGTTTTTTGTACTAATCTACTTCCTCGATGATTTAAAATACATTTTTTTATTAGTTCTATATCTTCTTTTTCTATTAGATAAGAAGATAATAATTCTTCTGCTATTTGAGCTCCAATTATATGATGTTCTTCTGTATAAGATTTATCAGTAACAGATGCAATATCATGTAATAAAGCAGCTAAAGCAACTATATCGTGATTTGCTCCATATTCATATGAAATTTCTGTAGCAATTTTATAAACTAATTCTATATGGTGATCCCAAGCTCCAAGTCCATATGCATTAGATGGTAACATACATCTTCTTCTAACTTCGTCATATATTTCCTTTATTACATCATTCATAAAACTAGCCCCCTATAAATACATATTGTGAACAATATAAATACATTTTTTAATTTAAAAACAATTAATATAAACTATAAAAATTATAACATAAATTAAGTCATTTTAAAACTCGAACAATAAAAGTTCGAGCTTACTATCAATATGGTGCGAGTGACGTAGTAATATGCAACTTTTAAATTATGATATTAAATCAATATATCGAACTTCTCTACCATTTATTAAAAATATATAATTTTTATTTAAATATTCTGCAACTTTTTTAGGTATAGTAATTGCTTTCTCCCAACTTTTTAATACTGAAATATCAAAATTTGCTTCAGTAAAATATTTTACTATTAAATTATTATCATCAATTAAAATATCTACTTTTTTTATTTTTTGGATTTCTTTATTAACCCAATCTTGAATACTGGAATTTATCGTTCTATGATACGTCACATCTAATTTATCAGCCAGCACTAAAGAGAGTCCAATCAAAGATTGTATATTATTGCCTTTGGAATGATCTAAAATTGCTTGTTTAATAATTTCCATTTCTTCTAAACTAATATCATTTTTATCAATATATCTAGAAAATATTTTGCTACTTTCTATAGCATGGTCTATTTTATCTCCTTTACTAAGCCCAATATCATGTAATAAAGCACAAGTCATTCCTAGCTCAATTGTTCTTTCATTGGCATTTAACTGTATTAAAATCTTTTTTACATAATCAGCAACTCTCTTATAATGACCTAGACCATGCTCCCAATCCCATTTTCCATTTGAAATAAATTTCATTTGTTCTATTCTTTTTACAGTTTTTATATATTGTTCATTATTCAATAATTTATCATATAAGTTCATATCATCACCCTTAAATTATAGCAAATATTTTGTTTATGCAAAATATTTAACCCACTAGGTATTTTGACAAGCATACGAAAATTACCTAAAGGGCTATTCAATTTTATATTAAGTTCGAAAAAGTTCGAACAGATTTTCCAATGGTGCCCTGAAAGAAGAAGTACAACAACTTTTTAATAAAGTTAGTCGTTTAAACCACCTGACATTATTCTATACTTCATATTGTTATTCCAAATTTCTCTTAGTTTAAAAAAGTTAATATCTGGTTCTAACATTAAAGTAGCTAAATCATCTAACTCTTTTAATTCATCTTCGGTTAAATTTAAATCTTTATCTAAAATATACTTTGGTAAATGCAGAAAAATTATTTCGTCATTCATAAGAGAATGAAAATCATAAAATAAGCCATGTAAAGCTGCTTTAATACCTATAGTTTTTGGAGATGATGCATAATATATCTCATTATCGCTATATTTTCCATTTCTTAATCCCAAATAAGCTTCTGCCCCAAATATAAATTTATTTCTTGGTATATCTAATAAATTAAAATCAATATGGTATTCTAATAATATATCATCATCAAAGTACATATCTGCATCTACTAGAAACCATCTTTTTTCTTTATCATTATAATATTCACATATCCAATGATCGCCAGCTTCTTTATTTGAAATATTGCAGTAAGTTGTAAACCCACTGCGAACACGTGCAGAAAATCCTTTTGATTTTAGAATACTTGTAAGTAAAATTGCTTGCTCTCTACAACATACATGAATTTTATCCTCTATTTTCCTATCTTTAGAATAATTCTCATTTCTTCTTAAAAGTTCTGCTATCATAGATTGAGCTGTAGGGAATAAATCATTTTCATAGTTTAAACTAGTTTTGCTAATTTTAGTCATATCGCCATAAAAAGAATTGGCATCATTTCTCATTTTTTCATCACATAAATCAAAGGGGTGAATAATTTGGTTTCTTTGTAATAAACATAATTCTTTTATATCGTTTGGTAAATTTATAGCAAAGTTCTTGTATAGTCCTAAATCTGTGTATAAACTTGTTCTTTTATAAAAATTGAGTATTTCTTCTTTCATATCTGTTATCTCCTCGTATTACATATAAATTATCTTTGTCAATTTGCAAGTGTGTTTTTTAAATTGACAAATATATCAATTTAAATTTAAAAATATTATATCATATTTTCAAACATATTAAAACTCGAACTGTACTAGTCCGAGTTTCCTATCTATCTGGTGTCCCCGGGCAGAATTGAACTGCCGACCTATCGCTTAGGAGGCGATTGCTCTATCCAACTGAGCTACGAAGACATCCCAAAAATATTATATCATATTATTTGAATATTTTTACCTTTTCTTTATTGTTATTAAGATAACATATTTCATCTGGATAATCTGTTATTATTAAAATATCATTAATTCTACTATCTAACTCTTCTTTTAAAATTTTATAGTCATCATATGAATTTATAGTCCATACTGATATTGTTTTTCCTTTACTTATTTGTTCATCAACAATTTCTTTAGTAACTAGATTTTTTCTAACACCAAACATTTCAAAATCACTATCTAAATATTTTAAATTTTTTTCTTTTCCTATAATTAATTGATACTTATAATTTGGATATTTTTCTTTCATTAAAGATAACATATCATATTCACTTGCTTGTAATATTATATCAAAATCTCCACTATATTTACTGAATATTTCATTTACTTTATCCATAAATTTAGTATTATCTTCACTTGAAAATTTCATATCTACTAATAATGTTTTCTTACACTCAATATTATCTAATACATTATCAAGAGTAGTAACTATTCCCTCATCATTACGTGTTTTTTTATATCTATCATATATTAATTTTCCATCTTTACCTAACAAACAAGATTTTAAAAGTTGCAACTTTGGTATAGATGATACCTTATAATTTTTTTCATTAATTTCATCAAGTGATTTTTCTGATACTTTACCTAAACCAGATATTTTTGAATTATGTGATAATACTAATTCATTATCTTTTGTTAATCTTATATCAAGTTCAATACCATCTGTACAATCACAAGATGCAGCTTTTTTTATTGAATTAAAAGAATTTTCTACTTCTACAGAAGAAAATCCTCTATGTGCAATTATGTTACCATCGTGATTACATTCACTTTCATAGTGATTTTTTACATTTTCCTCATATTGTATTTTTTGATGTGTTAGTAATGAACATGCTATAAAACCAACTAATCCTGAACAATATATTAATTTTTTATAATTCATTACTATCACCTCACGGGTTTCATATTATATCATAAATTTTTTTATATTCAAAATCTATTAGTTTTTTAATGCTTTTCGCATCTTTTTCCATAATTTATTTCCAGAATAATTTAATATTCCCTCTTTATATATTTTTAAACCATATTTAATTAATAAATATATAACTACTATCATTAGTAAAATAGATAAAATAATATCTTTCATTCCTATTACCCCTGTTATTAGTAATGATGGAGATAATATTGCAGATATAAATGGAATATATGAGAAAATTCTTATAAATAATGATCCTTCAAATAAAGAACTCATTAGTGATAAGTAAAATCCTACCATAGATATTACTATTATTGGTGTCTGAAGTTGTTGGAAATCTTCCATATTTGTAGTCATAGATGCAAGAATACCTGCTAAAAGAGAATAACCTAATAATGTAATTAACATTAATACTATTACTATCGGAAGATAATTTACAACTTTATCTAGTATTCCTAAATTGCTTGCACTACTTATTATATCTGAAATATTTTCTATTTTAGATAAACCATTCATTCCATTATTTCCTCTAAGTAATATTCCTATAAATCCATAAAGAACAATTAATAATGTTTGAATTAGTACAAATAAATTAGCAGCAACTACCTTTGAAAAGAAATGAACTTTTGCAGATACATTAGATATTATTATTTCCATACTTTTTGTAGATTTCTCTTCATTTATTTCTGCACCAATCATTTGTATAATTAACATTATAAGAAAGAAAAATGGAAGTATTATTATAGGTGTTACTATTCCCATAATCATATTTGTTGTTTCTTCTTCTTGATTCTTATTTTTCTGAATAAATTCTCTTTTAATAATAACACTTTGACTTATTTTTGCTAGTTTTTCTTGTTCTATATTTAATTTATTAATTGCTATTAGTTGTTTACTTGTATTTATAGAACTTTGTAATAATTGATAAAGATTTGTATTTATATAACCATAAGTAATTATTTTAGCATCTATAATATTTTCATCATCATTATTTATTATAATACCAATATCTTTATCTTTTTTTATTTTACTTCTTAATGTTTTTTCATTATCAACTTTTTTTATTTTATATTTAATGCTTGTATCTATTATTAATTTTGCATTATCCATAGACTCTTTAAGTACATCATAGCTTTCATTAGTATTATCAACTACCATTATATTATTAGTTTCATTAAAATCTCCACCGAAAAATGTAACTATTTTATCAATATTAGTAATTCCAATTAACAATATAATTAAAATTATATTTGCAATTATAAATGTCTTATTTTTTATCTTTTTTAGTAAACTCATTTTTGTTAAGAATATAAATTTATTCTTCATTTCTAACACCTACTTCTTTAGTAAATATTTCATGTAATGATAATTCTACTACTTCAAATTTAGTAACATTTTTACATTTTGTTATATATTTGAAAATACTCTCTACATATTTTTTATCTTCTATACTTAATTCAATTTCGTCTCCCTTGATTAATACATTTTTTACTCCTTTTAATTTTTTTAATTCAGTTTTTGACGCATCTGCTTTTACAAGTATTTTCCTTTCATCATAATTACTTTTTATATCTTTTAAGTTACCTTTAAGAATTGTCTTACCATGATCTAGAATCATTAACTTTTCGCAGAATAATTCAACATGATTCATTTGATGTGAAGAGAATATTATCATAGTACCATTTTCTTTAAGTTCATTTATTACCTCAATAAACATATCTACATTTATAGGATCAAGGCCACTAAATGGTTCATCTAAGATTAATAATTCTGGTTTATGAATTATTGCAGATATAAATTGTATTTTTTGCTTATTTCCTTTTGATAATTCTTTTATTTTTTTATTTTCATATTCTTCTATTTTAAATCTTTTAAGCCATTTTTTTAATTCGTTTTCTATATCTTCCTTAACCATACCTTTTAATGAAGCATAATATATCATTAATTCTTTTACAGTAAGTTTTAATAGTAAACTTCTTTCTTCTGTTAAATAGCCTATTTTATCTGTAATATCATAATTAATAACTTGTCCATTTAAAGTTATTTTACCAGATGTAGGTTCTAATAAATTCATAATCATTCTAAATGTTGTAGTTTTACCAGCACCATTCGCACCCAAAAGTCCAAAAATTTCTCCTTTATTTACTTCAAAAGATAAGTTATCAACAGCTTTAAAGTCATCATAATATTTAGTTACATTTTCTACTTTTAACATCTTATTACTCCTTTTTTTCAAGTGGTTTCATAACAACTATAGATTTATTTGAAAAATCAATATTATTAAATTCGTCTTTTAATTCATTAAAACTTAAATTTTTATATTTCATAAAAGCATCTGATTCTATTTTACCACAATTACAGTAATTACCATATAAATAATCCATAATTGAATCTACTTTTGTAAAGTAATAAACAAAATTAGAAATCATTGATTTTTTTATAAGATTAAAATCATCTTCTATAATAGATAAGTTATTTAATTTTTCATTAATTACTTTTATTATCTTATCAGTATCTTCTCCTAAGGCATCTAAACTTACAATAACATAATCATCATATTTTGTTACTTCTACTATAATATTTGCATCTATAATTTCTTCTTGTTTTAACT
Organism: uncultured Bacilli bacterium; assembly: GCA_947629025.1. Lineage (GTDB taxonomy): Bacteria > Bacillota_I > Bacilli_A > RF39 > UBA660 > CAG-433. The sequence goes on from CANRCC010000003.1 coordinate 48,067, forward strand.
TTAAATTAAATTCAGATATTGAACCAAAGTTCATAACAAATAACATTCTAAGATATAACATTGTTTTCATCTTATCAAACTTAAATTTATTAAAAGGTAATTTTATAGATACAGATACTTGTGTTTTAGATACATTATCATATATTACCTCATATTCTTTTTCTACATTTTCAGGTTCTTCTACTTTATCTATCTTTACTTTATCCATTTTATCAAAATGTTTTTTAGCTTGATTATTCTTTACAAAATTAATGACTTTTTCTTCATCTTGATTAGATACTACTATTAAACACATATTAGATGGATTATAAAAAGTATTATAACATTTATATAAATCCTCTTTAGTAATGCTATCAATATCATTTAAAGTACCTACTATAGATTTTCCATATTGTAAATTTACAAATAAATTTTCAAGTGATTTAAGATAAAAAGTTCTATACGGATTATCTTTAGTCATTAACTCTTCTTGTTTAATAATACCTTTTTCTTTTTCTACATTTTCATCTGTAAAATATGGGGATTGTACATAGTCAATAAGAAATTCTAGATTTTCATAAAAATTATCTATTCCCTCAACAAAATATGTTGTAAACAAATAATTAGTAAATGCATTACATACTCCACCTAATGATGAAAATTTTTCAAGTACACTTGGACCTTTTTCTTGTTCAAATAATTTATGCTCTAAAAAATGTGCAATACCATCTGGAAATTTTTGCTTTTCTTTTTCGTTAACTGGAACAAAATTATTAATTAATGCTCCATAATTAGTTACAAAATAAGCACTAAAATAATTAAATTTTTCTTTTTTAAGTACATAAACATCAAGTCCATTATCTAACTTTTCATAATATACTATCTCGTCTAGTCCCTCTAGTTTAATCTTCTTCATTATCTTTATCTCCTTCAAGCATGTATATAATACATAAACTTAATTTATTTGCTAAATCAGTAATTTCCTTTTTTGTAACAGTATCAACATTTTTTCTTCTTTCTTCTAAATCATCATTATTAAATAAAACACTACTAACTTTAGTACCAAGAATAGAATAATTATCATCATCAAAACCTTTTAATATTATACTTCTATACTTTTTAGCATCATCTATATCACTATCGTTAAATTCTCCTTTTTGAAGTTTAGATAATTCATAATTAATAGAATCTATCACTTCATTTTTACTTTCTTTACTTATTCCTGATATTACAGTAATTAAACTTTCTTCTCTTTGAGCAATAGATCTTATATCATACGCTAATGATTTTTTCTCTCTAACATTTCTAAATAATTTTGAGTTATTTCCAAGTCCAAATATTCTATTAAATATAGGTAAAACAACATTTCTTTCTCTATCTGTCATATTAAGTATTTTATATAAAACTACTAATTTAGATTGATTATTTTCTTCTTTATCTAATGCTTCTTTTATATCACTTGTTTTATCAAATATATTACATGAATATACATTATCATTTTTATATAATTTATCTTTTACATTTTCATTTACTAAATCTATTATCTTATCATCATTGACATTTCCCATAATAAATATATCTACATGTGCAGTTTCAAATAATTCTTTATAATATTCTGCCATATTTTTTTCATTTAATTTTTCTAAATCTTCAATATATCCATTAGCAGCATATTTTAATTGTTCTTCTTCAAGTAATTCATGTGATTTATTAATACTATAAGTATATTTATCTTCTTTTTGCATTTCATAATAGTTTAGCAATGATTTTTTTGCAAGTTTAAAATTACTTTCTTCAAATTTTCCATTTATTATATTAGGATTAAATATCATATCAAAATAATGACTTAAAGCTTTATCTTGTAAACCATCTTCAGTATATTTATCTTCTAAAAATTCTATATCAAATATAGTTAGTATTGCATTATTATATAATTCATTTATTACAGAAAAATCTGTATTATATAATTCATAAGATTTTTTATATACTTCAGTTTGATTTTTTAAACTACCACTTGATGATGTAAGTAATCTTCTTAAAAGGGCATTTTTTGTTAAGTTTTCTTTTTTAAATTCGTTAACTAATGTTAATGAAACTATTGTACTTTTAAATTTATCAGTATTAAGTACATGTATATTGTAATTATCATATTCATACACTTTGTAATCCATATAATTACCTCCCTTCTTTTTATTATCTTCAAAATAATATCATAATATACTTTCTAGCGCAAGAACTGTCATCTGATCAACAGAATTTTGTCTTTCTTCTGCAGTTAATTCTTGTTTTTTTGAATGAGAATCTACAACTGTAAGAAGACAAGATGCTTTTTTACCTAAAACTTTTGCTGTGTAGAAAAGCGCAAATGATTCCATTTCAGCTGCGATTATATTTAAATCTTTAGGTAATCTTTCAAGAAATTGATTTAAGTCAGTCATATACCAATCAAAACAATCTGTTGTACATACATTACCCTTTATAATATTTATTCTCTCTTTTTTTGCTAAATCCTCTATTTTTTCATTAATTTCTTTACAAGATGAAACATAATTTACTTTTTCATTATTGAATGTATAAGAAAAATTACTTTCTGTATAACTATTTTCAACTAAAATTATATCAAGTAAATTAATATCATCTACATAAGAACCACAAGACCCTAATCTTATTATAGTTTCAACATCATAAAATTTATATAGTTCATATGAATATATTCCCATACTAGGAATTCCCATACCATGTGCCATTACTGTTACTTCTTTTCCTTTATATGTTCCAGTATAAGCATAAATATTTCTAATTTCATTTACTAATTTTGCATTATCTAAATATTTATCTGCAATTTGTTTTACCCTAAGTGGGTCTCCTGACATTATTACAGTTTTTGCAATATCTCCTTTATTTGCTGAGTTATGGGCTGTTGCCATAAATATCACCTTCCTATCATTAATAATTATAGCATATAAAAAGCAAATTACGAATAATTTGCTTACATTTATTCTTCATTAGAATCTTCATCTAATGCTACTAATACCTCTCTTGGCTTTGATCCATTTTGAGGTCCTACAATACCTCTTTCTTCAAGCAAATCTATTAATCTTGCTGCTCTATTATAGCCTAGTTTAAATCTTCTTTGCAAAAGAGATGCACTTGCTTTACCTGTTGTTATAACAAATTCTACTACATCGTTATATAAAGGATCATCATTATCTACATCATCTTTATCAATATTTGTTTTTGTTTGTACCTCATCTAATTTCATAAAACTTTCATCATAAGTTGCTTTTTGCTGATCAATAACAAAATCAACAATTTTACTAACCTCTTCTTCTGATATAAATGCACCTTGTATTCTAGTTAAAGTAGATGCTCCCATTGGATAATATAACATATCTCCTTTACCAAGTAATTTTTCTGCACCTGATGCATCTAAAATAGTTCTTGAATCTATTTGTGAAGATACTGCAAATGATATTCTAGATGGAATATTTGCTTTTATTACACCTGTTATTACATCTGTTGATGGTCTTTGTGTTGCAACAATTAAATGAATACCTGCTGCTCTTGCCATTTGTGTTATTCTCATTATAGAATCTTCAACTTCTTTTCTTGCAACAACCATTAAATCAGCAAGTTCATCTATTATTACTACCATATATGGTAATAATGGAATTTGAGATTCTTGCGGTAAATTTTTATTTTTATTTCTTAAATAATTATTATATCCCTCAATATTTTTTGTTTTACTTTCTTCAAATAAATCATATCTTTTTAACATCTCATCTACTACTTTTTGAAGAGCTGCTGATGCCTTTTTTGGATCAGTTATTACTGGCATTAATAAATGTGGTATACAGTTATACATACTAAGTTCTACTTTTTTTGGATCAACCATTATAAGTTTTACCTCATCTGGTTTAGCTCTCATTAATATTGTACTTATTATTCCATTAACACATACTGATTTACCTGAACCAGTTGATCCTGCGATAAGTAAGTGTGGTGTTTTATTTATTTCCATATATTTTGGATTACCCATTATATCTTTACCTAGCGCCACTGTAAGTTTATTATCTAATTTATCATTTGGAAATACCATCATCATTTCTTTAAATGAAACTCCTACTGATACTTTATTTGGTATTTCAACACCAACAGTATTTTTTCCTGGAATAGGTGCTTGTATTCTTACATCAGTAGCAGCAAGTGCAAGTGCTATCTCGCTACTTAATGCTTTTATTTTACTCATTTTTGTACCTGATTTAACTTCTAATTCATATTGAGTTATAGAAGGGCCAACATGTGCTTCTTTTACCTTTGCAATTATATCAAAGTCATTTAAAACCGCTTCTAATCTTTTTGCATTATCTTTAATAGATGCTTCATTTTCTCTTGAACTTTTCTTTTTAGGTGATGAAAGTAAATCTATAGATGGTAATTTATAATTTAGATATTTGTTACTAGCATTTTCTCTTTTTATAGGTTCATTTATAGTAGGTTCTTTTTCATTTTCATCATTACTTGATATATGTGTTAATTCTGATACTGAAGATATTTTTATCTTCTTATCTTTTTTATCTTTTTCTTCGTCATATTCATATTCATCATCTTCATCGTCTTCATCATACTCTTCTTTACTTTTCTTTACTTTTTCAACTATCCAAGATATACCATCGCTTATTGATAAATTAGCAACAAGTATAACTCCAACAATCATAAGAACTGATACAATAATTATACTTCCCATTTTTCCAAGTAAAGCGTATAAAATTGATATAAAGAATGCTCCAAGTATTCCACCACCAGAAAAATTAACCTTTGTATTTATACACTTAACAAATTCATCAATTGTATCTTTCATTGTTGTAAAAAAGTCTGGTTTATCCCCTAAATAATTTATATGTGCTAAAGCAAGTAAACCTATTAAAAATATATATACACCTATTAATTTAGTACTAAAATATTTTGGTTTTTCTCTTGTAACTAACATATAACAACCACAAATAAATACAAATGTTAAAACAATAAAATCAAATGACCCCATTAAAAACATTGCAAATCCTTTAAAAATAGTTCCTAAAATGTTTGCTTTAAACCCTAATATACCTATTATTGCAACTACTATAAAAATAATTCCTTCTATTTCTATTGGATACTTAAATCCATTCTTTTTATTATCTTTTTTTTGTTTCTTTTTTGCCATGCTTTATACACCTCAACTATTCTATATAATTATATCATAAACAAAAAAAAAGAAAAAGAACTATTTAAGTTCTATATTTCATTTATAACAGTAATTATCATTGGTTTACATTCTGTTTCATTATATAAATATTTACCAAGTTCATCTCTTATACCTGTTTTTATCTTATTAAATTCAACATAATTGTTACTTATATTTGCATTTATAACTGATAATGATATTTCTTTCATTTTTTCAATTATATCTATATTTTCTTTAACATATATAAATCCTCTTGTTAAAATTTCAGGACCTGCTAAAATTTCCTTTGTCTTTTTATTTAAAGTTGCACATATAATTACAATACCATTGTCACTTAATAATTCTCTATCTTTTAAAACAAGTTCACCTATATCTTTAGAAACATTACCATCTATTAATAATTCATCTATCTTTATCTTCTCTGGTTCGTCAACAAGTACACCATTTTCAAATGTTACAACATCACCATTTTGTTTTAATAATATATTTTTCTTATCAATACCAAGAAATTCTGCAATATTAGCATTTTCAACTTGATGTCTATATTCTCCAATAACAGGAAAATAGTATTTTGGTCCCATTAAATTTAACATAAGCATTAAATCTTCTTGTGATGCATGATTTAATAAATGTACTTTAGGTGATAAAGTTATTACATTTGCACCAAGCTTACTAAGTTCATCACTAATTTTTACTGATTTTTTCTCCATTCCAACTGCAACTGGTTCCATAAAAAATACTGTATCATTTTCATTAATTTTAATATACTTATCATATCCATTTACTATTCTATCTAAATTCATAAATGGTTTTTCATTTTCATTAGATATTAGTATTATTGCATCCCTATCATTTATATTATTTAAAGAGCCAATTTGTTCTTTATCAAAAGTTACATAACCCTCATCAATTACATAATTTACAAGATTTTGCAACTTTTTACCCATAATAACTATTTTTCTATGAGTATTTGATACTTCATTAAATAATTCTTGAAGTCTTGATATATGATTAGTAAATACAGTTATTATTATTCTTCCCTCATTATGTAATAAAATATCTCTAATAGTATTTGATATTCTATTATTTGGTGTAGTATATCCTGGTTTATCAGCATATTCTGATTCACTCATTAAACATAGTACTCCTTGTTTACCAATATATGCTAATTTACCAATATCTGTTTTATATGGTCCTGTCATACTAGAATCAAATACAAAATTTCCAGTATAAACAATTGCGCCATCTGGTGTATTAAGTACATATCCTACTGTATCTGGTACAGAATGAGTTAAACTTACAGGGAAAATACTATTCTTTCCAAAATTTATTTTTTTATGTGGTAATATTTGTTTTAAATTCTTATAGTTAATATTTTGATTTTCAAATTCTTTTTTTAATAATTCACATGTAAATTTAGTTGCGAATACTTTTATACTAGGTAATTCACGAACTATATCTGCTACTGCACCCATATATTTTTCATGTGCATGTGTTATAAATATTCCTTTTATTCTTTGTAAATTTTGTTTAAGATATGAAAATTCAGGTATTATATAGTCAATACCAAGCATTTTATCATCTGCAAACTTAAGTCCTGCATCAAAAACAAATATATCATTATCTACATCAATGACATACATATTTTTTCCGCTTTCATTAAGTCCACCCAAACTAAAAATTTTAATTTTACTCATATTAGTCTCCTTTCTTTTTTTTATACTAAAGATATAAGCACTTAAACATTATATCAAAATTTTTAAAATATTTAAAGTATATATTATCTAGTTGATTAAAAAAGTTAAAAATAACAAATTATACCTAGTCAAAGACGACTTTTTAATGTATAATGTATTTAGGTGATTAACATATGGATAATTTTTTATTAAAAGAAGAAGCTAAAAGAGTATCAAAAGAGTTAGTAAAAATATACTCTTCTAATGAAAATTTAGACAAATTATTTAATAAAATACTAAATAAAGAATATAAAAAAGATAGTATGAAAGTTTTAACATATATATCTGATGCATTATATGATCTAGGATATACACTAGATTCTGTAAATCCTTTTAAATTAAAGGAAATATAAAAAAATAATCAAAAGATTATTTTTTTAATTGTAATTATCGCAACTATTACTTTCATTTAATAAGGTATTTAAAGAAACAATATCATATCCTTTTGATAAAATATAATTTATTGAAACCTTTATATCTTCAATATCATTAGAATTAAATACCATTATACTTCCATTAGATAAATTTTCTTTTACATTTTTAAATATATTATTTTTAATAAAATTAGATTTTATAGTATCCATATCATATTCAGTACATAAATTTAAAACCTCTTCATTTCTATCTTCTACTAAACAATACTTTGACTCGTTAGTAGTATTTACATTTATTAGATTATTATCATATATCATATGCTTATCTTCATAGTTACCATTATTTCCATAATTATAAATATTATTTTGTTTTGATATCTTTATTACATTTGAAATATTTTTTTCTAAATATTCTCTATCTATAAAAAAGTTACCAACAATATTCTTTGATTTTAAAAATTTTATAATATTCATATTTATTTCATCTTTTACGATAAAAATTATACTTACATTTTTAGTTTTTTTATTTCCACTTACTATATATTTATTTTTTGAATTTTTATCACTTTCTACCTCACTCATTACTAGTAATTCTTCTTTATATTCACCTACACTTTTCATTTTACTATAACTTTTATCTATATCAATAGTGCACCCTTTAACTCCTGCGATATATTCATCATCAATTATTATTGGATCTACACCCATTACTTCTAAATCTTCTTTTACATTTTTTATTTGAACCATTATAGGGTCACTATTTCTTGCTATTTTGGTAACTTTTTCAGTATAAAAAAAACTAAATCCTGCCAATAATAATATACTTGATACCTGAAAAATCTTTTTTATCATTTTCTTCACCTATTTAAATATATGAATATAAAAAAGAAATGATTACTCACTTCTTTTTAGTTTGCAGTATTGTATGCAGCAATTATTTTATTATGAATACCTGGTTCTACATAATCTATTGCATTCATAGTTATCTCTAATGCTTTTTTATAATCACCTTGATAGAATAATTTTTCTGCAATATTTAAACCCTCATTAACCTTTTCTTTACTGCTTCTATATCTATTTCCATAAACAATAGTTTCTTCTAACATTACTATTGTTTTAAGTAAATTATTTGTAGTATTAAAAACTTTAAAAACTAAATCCCTTGCTGTATCAACTCTAATATTTAATATTTCAATATTAATTGGTTTTTTATTTAGTTCTTTTTGAATTTCTTTAATAGCATCACTTGCGTCTTGAAGTTCTATAAAATAATTATCTGGCAAAACTGGTATATTATAAAGTCTAACTCTATTTTTTGATTTCTTTAATAAATCTTTTATTGTATCTAGTTGTTCTCTTGCTCTTATCTCATCATCTTTCATACTACCAATTGCTTTTAAATCATAATTTAAAGTCTCATCTAATTTAGATACTTTTATTATTAGTATATCAAGTTCTCTAACCATTTTTGAATATGGGAAAGAATGATTTTTACTGCAATCCATTAAATTATTATAATCTCTTTTAATACTTTCTGTTTCAGTACTAATAGTATTTAATCTTTTTACATCTTCCTCAGATAAATCATAAGTAGATTTTAAATCATTTAATTCATGCATAAGTCCACTTATTACTTTATTTGTTCTTACTAATTTTACTTTAAATGATTTCATATTAGACTCAAATAATCTTCTTGCAGATTTTTCATTTTCAAAATCATTATATAATGAATCAAAATAATTAATTATTGTTCTAAGTTCAAATACAACATCTTCTAAATTTAGTACCTTAACTCTATCTAATATATTTTTTATTTTCTTTTCAGTTTCTTTAATATTATACTCTACATTTAAATAATCAAGTTGATACATTTCTCTAGTCATCTTTATATATATACTAGAAATATCTTCTATTTTATTTGGTATTAATTCATCACACATTATTAATATTGCTGGAACTTCTTTAATTACATATTTCATATGATCAATCATATCACTTATTCCTTTTACTAAGTAATTAATTTCATCATAGTCCTTTTTTTCCATAACAATTTCAAATTCTTGAAATCTTCTTTCAATATTTTCAAATTGTAATTCTATTTGATTATTAACAAGTTTATAATCAGCTTTATTTTTTTCATAATCAGCTTTTATTTTTCTATATTCAGTCTTTAATTTTACTATTTGATCTCTATTCTTTTCTTCACTTAATGTTATTTCTTTTATTTCTGATAAAAGTTTATCTGTCTTTTCTCTTAACTTATATATTCTAAGTTCTATATCTGCAAGTAATACTCTTAATTTTTTATAATCTTTAATTGCAGCATAATTATCAGCATCTAATATCATATCAGTTACTTCTGGTATATATATATTTCTTATATCATCAAATCTTTTTTGCCAATTATCATATTTACCTCTTAATTTGTCATCTCTAACTAATGCTTCAACTTTTGAAAGTTCATTTAATATTGGTGCATTTAATACTAAATTTTTTTCTCTTTCTAATTGTGTTATTGTATCAGTTATTTTTTTATTTTGTTTTGAATTTTTTAACAAAAAAATTGCAATTAATACTATGGCCGAAACTATATATACTGAAACTATTATTAAACTAGTTCTCAAGATATCACCTCTATTATTAATATTATTTTATCACAAATTAAAACTTTTTTATACTTATTTCTACTTTTTAGTAAAATTTTCTTATTTTATAAGAATGTATTTGACTATTTAATATTTTATGTTATAATTGTTAATGCAAACATTTTGTAGCACTTTTTTGAAATATGTAATGTGTTGTTTTTCGATTAAGTATTATTAGTATTATGCCCTTTTAAAGCTACGCATAAGAAAATATTAAAAAATAACACCCTATATATTGGCAGAAAAGAATACTTAAGGTTTGATAATCTTATGGAAGGAGGAAGGAAAATGTCAAGATATACTGGTCCAGCATATAAAAAGAGTCGTAGAGTTGGTTTTTCAACACTTGAAAATGGTAAGGATTTAGCTAAAAGAGCTTATAAACCAGGTGTTCATGGTCAAGATAGAAAAGCTAAAGCATCAAACTACTCTATTCAATTAAATGAAAAACAAAAAGTTAAATTTACTTATGGATTAAATGAAAAACAATTCAGAATATTATTTGATAAAGCTGGTAAAATGCAAGGTATTCATGGTGAGAACTTCTTAAAATTACTTGAAAGTAGACTAGATAATATAGTATATCGTATGGGTCTTGCTAAAACAAGAAGAGGTTCAAGACAATTAGTTAATCATGGACATATCTTAGTTAATGGAAAAAAAGTTGATATTCCATCATATTGTACTAAACCAGGTGATGTTATAAGTGTTAAAGAAGCATCAAAAGATCATAAAGCTATTAAAGAAGCGTTAGAATCAATTAATAGTCGTGTTGAATATGTAACATTTGATGATAAAAAACTTGAAGGTACTTATGTAAGATATCCTGAAAGAAGCGAATTAAGTAGTGATATAAATGAAGCATTAATTGTTGAATTTTATAGTAGATAAAAAAAACGATCCAAAAATCGTTTTTTTATTTTACCTTTTTATTTAATAAGTGAATAAATAATGACACAATTACTATATTTGAAACTGAAATTAAAATATTATCTATATTTGATTTATTCATATTTTCAATTTCATTCTTTTCTTGTATATAACTTGAATAACAATTATTTTTTGTTAATTCTTGATCAACTTCTTCAACAGGTATTTTATCTAATTCACATACTTGTTTTGAATATTCTGTATAAGTTAAAACCTCTTCCTTATTTATTATTTTAATACCAACTCCAAAAGTTATAACAACAGCAATTATAAGCCATATTACTAATATAGAATTTACTATCTTTAAAAATATATCCTTTTCACTTGAAAATAATCTCATTTTTTACTCCTCCTATTCAAATATAACTAAATGATATTTTTTCTTACCTCTTCTTACTACTATATATTTATTATACAATGCATTTTCTTTATTTACAAGCATATTTAAATCATTTATTTTTTCTCCATTAATACTAATAGAACCATTTGTAATAAATTCTCTTGCTTCTCTTTTACTAGATAAAATATTAGTATTAACAAGCATATCAACTACATTCTCTTCTTCACTTATTGTAGAAATTTTAACACCATTCATAGCAGATTTTAATTCTTCTTCTGATAATTCACCTATATTTCCACTAAATAAAGCATTTGTAATTTTAATTGCAGATTCATATCCTTCTTTTCCATGTAAGAATGTAACTATTTCTTCTGCTAATTTTTTATGAGCAAGACGTTTTTCTGGTTCTTTATTCGTACTTTCTTCTAATTTTTCAATCTCTTCTTTACTTAAAAATGTATATTTCTTTAAATAATCTATTACCATAGAATCTTCAACATTTAAGAAAAATTGATATAACTCATAACTAGATGTTTTATTTTTATCTAGCCATATAGCATTACCCTCGCTTTTACCTAGTTTTTTTCCAGTACTATCAGTAATTAATGGTACTGTAAAACCATATACTTCTTTACCAGTTTTTTTACGTACTAAATCAATACCCGCTGTAATATTTCCCCATTGATCTGATCCTTCCATTTGTAATATACAATTTTTAGTTTCATATAAGTGTAAAAAGTCTGATGCTTGCATTATCATATAAGAAAATTCTGTATATGTAATACCAGTTTCTAATCTTCTTCTAATTATATCTTTATCAAGCATATAATTAATATTAAAATATTTACCATAATCTCTTAAAAAATCAATATAATTAATTTCTTTAGACCATTCATAGTTATCTACTACTTCATATCCAAATAGGCTTTTAACTTGTTTTTTTAAGCATTCAACATTATGAGTAACTTCCTCTTTAGAAATCATAGGTCTTTCTGTTGTAGGCCTTGGATCTCCAATTTGTCCTGTTGCACCACCAATTAATAATATTGGATGATTATTATTCTTTTCTAGTCTTTTTGCAACTAATAAACTACATAAATGTCCTATATGAAGTGAATCTGCAGATGGATCTGTTCCCCAATAAAATGTACAATTTCCATTATTTATAATATCTTCAACTACAGGATTAGAAACATCTTTAATCAAACCTCTCCATATCAATTCATCGTATAATTTCATTTTTATTCCTCCTAATAAAAAAATCTATGAATGTAAGGACGAATATTATCGCGGTACCACCTTACTTCATAGATTACTATGCACTTTGATTCATAACGCTGAATTAGCGAGTTAATTCAAAATATTGTAATTCATTAATAAATTGCTTAAGTTTTCACCAACCACCTAAGTCTCTAATTTTCAAATTTTATTAATTACTAATATATTTATCAACATCAACTTACATATATTATATAACAATATTTTACATTAGTAAAGTAAAAAGAAGATTATTCATCTTCTAATTTAGCAAGTACTTCTCTACATACATTAGCAGCTTGTTTTTTTACTTCAGTAGCAGCTTTTTCAAGAACTGGTGTACCTTTTTCTTTTGCATATTCTACTAATTCTTCAGTTTTCTTTTTTAATTGTTTTGCTTTTTTAGTAGCAATTTTTTTAACTTTTTCTTTATCTAAATCTTCTATTTCTTGTTTTATTTCTTCAATTTTCTTTTCTAAATTTTCTTTAACTTCTTCTTTATCTAGTTCTTTAACTTTATTTGTTAAATCTCCTATTCTCTTTTTTAAATCTGCTCTTAATTCTACTCCTTTTTTTGGTGCGAATAAAAGCGCTAATCCTGCTCCTATTCCAGCCCCTAAAATTAATTTACCTGTACCTTTCTTACTCATTTTCTTTTTCCTCCTCTTTCTTTCTTGGTTTAAATATTCTATGGAACATACCTGTTATTATATCAATCATTCTATCACTTAATAATGCAATTTTATCAGTTGCTGTATCTATTATATTAAAGAATCCATTTAATGTTTGAACTTTATCATCAACATCTTCAACAATTCCTTGAACTGTATTCATTGCCTTTATTACCTTGATAGATATTACGATTAATAAAATAATAAGTACTATTAATAGTATATATATTATTATAGGCAAATAGTCAAGTAAATATTCCATATTAATCTTCCTCCTCTTCTTCTGAGTTATACATATTATCTATTAAATTAAATAAATCTTGCTCTTTTGTTTCTGATAATATAGAATCATCTTCTTGTTTCTCAATAGCATTTTTTTTGCTTCTATTTAATCTAGTAATTTTTGGAACTTCAATTTCTTCTTCATCATCTTCTTCATAATCAACATCATTATATGTAATTTTTATATCTTCTTCCTCTTGTTCATCTTCTTTTGGAATATCTTCTTTTTCTTCATCTAGATTAAAGAATATTCCTTTATTTTCATCACTTTTTATCTCTTCTTCTTGATTTTTTACTATTCCATATGCTTTTTGTCTTACCTCATCAAAATCTACTCTTTTTGTATTACCAAGTTCTCTAGTTTTACTAAGAGAATCTTCAATTTTATCACTACTATTTTGATATTCTCCATCTATTATGCCATATATTGGAGATATAATTGGTGTTGGTTTAAATTTCTTTTCTTCTTTTTTCTCTGTAACTATTTTTGTAGATGATTTATAAGTTGATCTTGTAGAAGTACTAGGTTTATAATATTCTTTCTTTTCTTCTTCCATCTTTTTAATAGGAGTGAAATCTGGTTCTTCTTCATCTTCGTCCATATCCATAGGAAAATTAAATGTTCTTTCTGCTTTAAATAATTCTCTTTCTGATATTTCTTCTTCCTTTTCATCATCAACTATTATTTGTTTTTTCTTTGGAATTTCTCTTTTTACTGGAACTTCTACTTCTTCCTCAATTTCATCTTCATCATAGAAAAAACCTTTTACCTTATCTATAAATCCCATAAATATTCCTCCTATTTATCTTCGTCCTTATCAATTTCGTCTTTTTCAATTAAACTTTCTACATTACCTTCATAATTGTCATATTCATTAACATAATCAAGAAAGTTTCCATCGCTTTTTTTCTTAGATTTAAATATGTCATATGTTTCATTTTCACTTAAATCGTACTTTTTACTTCCAACAAGTGTTTCTAATACTTTTTTATTATATTTAACACTTGATAACACATAACTCATATTGCTTATACAATCAACTAAATCATATTTTGATGTTAATGCTTCCATTTTTGCATAATTAAACATCATTTCAACAAAATATTTATCTCCATCTTTATTTACTTCTAAATATCCTGTTTTATTATTGTATTTTAATTTTTTTGATATATAAGCCTTTTTATCAATCTTATAATTATTATCCACCTTATAATAATAACTTACCACATCAGCATATAAATAATATAAAACTCCATTTGATGTTATTTCCTGATTATAATCATTTACTTTTTTTACATTCATATGACTAGGTAAATAAAATTGATATCCTATCGCATCTTTATTAGAAAACTTTATCTTATTACTTAAAATTATATCTACATTTTCATTTATATCATCATTACTTATACTATCAATACTACAACCAGTAAATATTAATAAACAACTAATAATAATTATAATTCGTTTTATGCCCATAAAACACCTACTCTTATCATATCTTATTATATCAAAAAAAATATCAATAATAAAGATATTTTTGAAATAATGACAAAAAAGTATCAAATTGAAATAAAAAAAATCGTTTTATCATTGATTTTTATATTTTTACATTGCCATATTCTATTTTTAATTTATCTGCAACTGTTACAATAAATTCACTGTTAGTTGGTTTTGCTTTATCATAATCAACACTATGTCCAAATATTTCTTCCATAAGATCAATATTACCTCTATTCCAACTAACTTCTATAGCATGTCTAATTGCTCTTTCAACCCTTGAAACTGATGTATTAAATCTACTTGCAATCTCAGGATACAATTCTTTAGTTATTCCTCCAATTATATCAGGATTATCATATAGTATTAGTATACTATCTCTAATATATTGATATCCCTTTATATGAGATGGCACTCCTAATTCATGTAATAATTTTGTAACACAAACTTTTAAATCTTGGTTAAAAACTGATGGTACATTACTATCTAATTGTCCTGTTGCTTCTAAAACTCTTTGTTCAAGATTTTTTAAATCAAATGGTTTTAGTAAAAAATACTTAATATTATAAGTTGAAACTTTTCTGACCATTTCTTCTGCATTAAATGAAGTTAAAACAATTACTGCTTTATCCATTTTTTCTTCTTTTAATTTATCTAAAAAATAAATACCATCCTTATTTGGCATAATTAAATCTAGTAAAACTAGATCTATATTATCATTATTATTTTTTAATATTTCAAATCCTTCTTCTCCATCATGTGCTTCATAAGCAACTTCGATATTCTCACTACTTTTTGTATACTCCCTTATCATGTGTATCAAACTAACGTTATCATCTACTACTAATAATTTTTGCTTTGTCATATTTATTCTTCTCTCCCTTATTTTTTTAGTACTTTTACATTATACAACAAATTATACAAATTTTACTAGAGATATTTTTATCTTATTTTGTCGAATTTTGTCGTTTATTATCTACATGTTAACTATGCTTAATAACTTTATAAATTCTTTAGCATCATTACTCATTTTACCAACCATAATACCATCACATACATCTATGATATCATTAGCATTTTCCTTGTTTACGCTACCACCATATATAACTTTACAATCTGAATTAAAATTATTATTTATTATACTTTTTATATATAAAATATTAGACTTTATTTCATCTTTTGTTAATGCATTACCTGTACCAATAGAGTAAACTGGTTCATATGCGATTATTATATTCTGTAAATTAGATGATTTAATACCATATAATGCTTCTTCAATTTGTTTTTTTAATACATTAGATGTTTCATTAGAATCTTTTTGCTCCTTATTTTCACCAATACATAATATTACTTTAATATTATTATCTAAACACGCATTTATTTTTTTATTAATTATACTATTTGTTTCATTAAATATAGTTCTTCTTTCACTATGACCTATAATTACATAATTAACTCCTATTTCTTTAAGCTGCATAGCAGATATTTCACCTGTATATGGTCCTAATTGTTCATAAAATACATTTTGAGCCCCTACACTATAGTTCTTTGAATTAAACATAAGTATATGTATAAAAGATGGACACAAAATCAAATCTACATTTTCAAACTTTTCTTTATTAATTATTGATACATAATCTTCTACTTGATGTTTTGTTAATGACATTTTTAAATTACCTACTACTATTTTTGACATATTTTATCTCCTACTCTTTTTATCGCATTTTTTATTTTATGTATTATATTACTATCTTTTTTATTTGCATTAATAGCAAGTTTATAAACTTCTAAAACTCTTTGAGCAAAATATTTTGATGAAAATGTTACTGAGTTAATTCTAGATTGTTTTGATAATCTTGCACATAATTTTTTATCTTTATATATTTTTTCTATACTTTGAACATATTCTTCATCAGTATTAAATAAATATCCATTTAAACCATCAATTACAGATGTTCTAAAACTATCATCATTTATTGCTACTACAGGTAATGAGGATGATATTGCTTCAACAACAGTTAATCCTTGAGTCTCTGTTATAGATGCAGTTACAAATACGTTTGCTAATTGATAATAGTATTTTACTTCTTTTAGTGGTACCTTACCTACAAATATAACATATTTTTCTAGTTTTTCTTTTTTTACTAGTTTTTGTAATTCTTCCATATCAGGTCCATCGCCAACTATAACAAACTTTATATTCAATTTCTTATCAATTAGTTTTCTATGATTTAATATAAGTTTATCTATACTTTTTTCTTTTGCAACTCTACTAACAGTTAAAATGATAAAATCATTTTTAGAAATTCCTAGTTTTTTTCTATACTTTAATAGATCTGTTTTAGAAAAATTTTCATTATAAAAGTCTTCTACTTCTATTCCAGTTGGTATTATATGAATATTTCTATCAACTTTATATTTGTCTTTAAATAACTCATATGCTTTTTTTGTAGGTACAATTAATTCTTGTACTGTTTTATCACAATAAAATTTTGTTAAATATTTTACAATTTTTTTGCCTGTTTTTTCAAAGTAACCTTTTGTAATATAATAAATATAATCTTCATACATAGTATGATATGTATGAACAACAGGTATATTAAATTGCTTTGATATAATTCTAGAAAATGTTCCTACACCAAATTCTGATTGAGAATGAATTACATCTAAATTCCAACTTTTAATTGTCTTAATTGCTTGAATAGGGTATATTCCTGTAAGTCTTGCATCATATATACCAATAGGTATTCCAGGAACCTTTAATACTCTTTCTTTTTCATCATAATCATAATGAAAACTTTCTAAATTAGCAGTTACTACATAAACAGTATGTCCCATCTTTTCTAATGCTCTTTTTAAAACAAGTTCACTAGTAACAACCCCACTTACATATGGTAAATATGTATCTGTAAAAATACCTATTCTCATCTACTCCACCTCTTTTTTTAAATAAAATAATGAGCTTGCACCTAAAATCATTCCAAAATAATATGTCACAAATCTCCATAAAATCATAATTGCAGATAATGACGCACCTACTGTAAAGTTTTGGAAAAATTCAATAAATGCATACTCTAAACCACCTGTCGCACCTGGTATTGGAACAAATGATCCAATTAAATAAGTATAACCAAGGCAAACTATTGATTCAAATATAGTAATAGAATCATATTCTCCTATACTATAAAATATAAATACTGGAATAATATATAACAATATTAAACTAATTAAATTAAATAATAATGATTTACATAAATTTTTCTTATTATTTTTAAAATATACAGCACTATTATAAAAATCATCAATCTTACTATGTGCTTTCTTTTTTAAACTTTCTTTATTTTTAATAAATCTAAAACTTAATACAAAATCAACAATTTTATTAAATACAGCAGTATTTGTTTTCTTAGCAGTTGATAGAAATACTATTACAAATAAAACTGCTACATTTATGACATACCCAACAAGAACTATTTTCTTTAATATATTATCATCTGGTAAAATTCCAAAGAAATAATTCATTACTATAGAAAATGTTCCCATAATTATAAGCGATAATTGAAAAGTAAAAAAGTTATGTAAAAGTACGTTCCCTGAATCTGTTAATTTAATTCCTTGTTTTTTTAAAATATACATTTGAAAAGGTTGACCACCTGATGAAAAAGGTGTTATTCCATTAAAGAATAATGCGCTAATCATAAGCATATATGTACTTATAAATTTATATTTTGGATCTATCTCTCTTATAAATGAATGTATACTAAGTGCTTGAAATAATATATGTACAAGTAAAATTAAAATTGCAATAAATATCCAAAGTAAATTAACATTTCTTAAATAAGTAATTGTTTCATTAAATTCATCTTTTAATACTAAATACATTATAAAAATTGTTATTATAATCAATATAATAATATTTAAACGATATTTTTTCATATTATTCACATACATATTTAAGTGCAGGTAAATCTTTACCTTCTAAATATTCTAGTGATGCACCTCCTCCTGTTGATATATGACTAAATGAATCTTTATATCCAAATTTAACAGCAGCGTATGCTGAATCTCCACCACCAATAATAGTATTGGCATTTACTTGGCTTATAATTCTAAATAATTCTTTTGTACCATAAGAAAAATTAGAAAATTCAAAAGCTCCTGCTGGTCCATTTAAGAAGATTGTTTTTGAATACTGTATATTTTCATTTATTATTTTTATTGTATCTGGACCAATATCTAATCCTATATCATCTTTTTTTATATCTTCTACTTTTTTTAGTTCTTTAATAGATTTATTATTAAATTCTTTTGCAGTATATATATCATTTGGTAATATAATTTTATCACTATAATTAGCAAGTAAATTTTTAGCATATTCTATATTATCTATATCAACTAGAGATTTCCCAACTTCCAATCCTTTTGCCTTTAAAAACGTAAATGCCATTGCTCCTACAATAATAAGTTTATCTGCTTTATCAATTAAATTAGATATTACACCTATTTTATCTGAAACTTTACTACCACCTAAAATAATACTAAAAGGTTTTTTTGGATTATTTCTAACCAAATCTAAATTAGTTAATTCTTTTTCCATTAAAAAACCCATATATGATGGAAGAAACTCACAAATACCACAATTTGATGCAGCAGATCTATGACATACACCAAATGCATCATTAATAAATATATCTCCAAAAGATGCAAAATATTTTGCCAAATTAATATCATTATTACTTTCTTTATTACCATCTATATCAAAATATCTTGTATTTTCTAGCATTATTACATCATTTTTTGATAGTATTTCATTTATATCTTCATCATATTTACAAAAAGTTATATTTTGATTTAATAATTCACTTAATCTTTTACAAACAGGTAAAAGACTATTTTCTTTTAAATCTTCTAATTTCTTAATTCTACCCATATGTGATAAAATAATCACTTTTTTTGCTCTTGATATTACATATTTTAATGTTTTAATACTCTCTACAATCCTTGTATCATCTTGAATTACATTATCTTTCATAGGCACATTAAAATCACATCTAACAATAACTTTCTTACCAACTATTTTTGCATTTTCTATTTTTTTCATATAAATCTATCCTCAATAAAATTATAACATACAATACATCAAAATAAAAGAATTCAAAAGAATTCTTTAATTAACTGTTACAACACAAACTGCTCTTTTACCATTATTAGTTGTAGCAGTTATTCTAGCAGTTCCTTTTGAAATAGCTTTTACATACCCACTTTCAGTTACTGTTGCAACTGAACTATTAGAAGATGAATATGTAACAGTTTTATTAGTAGCATTACCTGGATTTATTGTTAATGTTAACTGAAAAGCACTACCAACACTTAATGTTTTATTATTTGGTGTTAAAGATACGCCTTGAACAGGTATTTCAGTATTAGGTTTTGGTATTGAAACACTACAATCTTTAACTGTAAAGTTTTTAGTTGCATAAGTAGTATTTCCTGCACTATCAGAAACTTTATAGTTAATAGTATAAGTACCTGGATTATTTATTACTTTAGTATCTCCACTTATTATAACTCTACTTGTAATATTTCCATCTACATTATCTCTTGCAAAGTATCCATATGGACCATTAACACTTATATTAACACTATTGCCTGTACATATAGTTTGATATAAACTATCATCATTAAATGTTATTATTGGTTTTGTTGTATCTATTGATGGTGTTGGAGTTGGCGATGGAGTTGGAGCAGGTGTTGGAGTTGTAGTTTCTTGTTTTTGGTCATCTTCTTTTTCTTCAGGTTGTTCTACAATTTCTTTTTCTTTTACTATTATTTTTCTTTTTGCTGTTGCCTTATTTTTTGATTTATCACTTACAGTATAAGTTATTTCATAAGTACCTGCTTTAGATGTGTTTACTTTACCAGATATCTTTATTTTCTTTGTTAAATCTCCATCTACATTATCTTTTGCAAGCGCTCCTAACTCTTCATATTTATCACCTACAGTTATTGTTATTTCTTTATCACCAAATAATTCTATTTTTGGTTTTATTGTATCATTTTCTGTTTGTGTTTCATCAGTATTTTCAGTATCATTTGATGGTTTTTTACCATAATTTTCAGTGATATATATTCTTCCACATTTTATATATGGATCATACGTCATTGATGTTGTATCTTCTGAATATGATTTAACAATTACATATCCTACGCAATCAGAAGCATAAGAGTTAAATATTAATTTTTTATTTAATATATCTTTAATATCTATTTGTCTCCATTGATTTTCTTTTAATGAAATCTTTTCTCTTAATAAATAGTTTTTAGCTCCGTCTTTTAATTGACTTTCAAATCTAATATATTCCTTTTTTAAATTTGCTCTATGAACAAATATACCTACTATAACAGATATTCCTACTAAAACAGATAAAATTATAATAATTAACTTTGTCTTAGTTAACCATTTTGTTTCTTCCATATCATCACTCCTAGTATGCTATATAAAAATTATATCATAAAAAAAAAATAAGTAAACTCATTTTTAATATTGACTATAATTATTTGTAGTATACTTATTTTTACATTTTATATATGAATTATATATTAGTTCATATTGATCATTTTCTATATTAATTTCATTTGATATAATTACATATCCTGTACATTTTTCTGCTAATTTATTAGTAACTAATCCTTGTTTTTTTAATGAACTTAGTGTTACTTTTCTCTCTTCTCCTTCTTCTAATTCTAGATTTTTGATATTAAGATAATTTTCTGCATTTGATTCCAGTTCTTCTTCAAATTCTTTATATCTTTCTACACTATTACTTTTTGATATGCTAATGCCTATAATAGAACCTATTATTATTATTAATACTATTATTATTAATAAAAGCATTCCTCTTGTTAAAACAAATCTATCTTTCATGTTTACTCCTTTCTTATTATTTTTCAATAATATCTATTAAATATTTTGCTGTTCTTATCATTTGTGAGGTATAACTCATTTCATTATCATACCAAGATGCCACTTTAACTAACTGCTTACCATTTGAATTAATTACCTTTGTTTGGGTAGCATCAAATAACGAACCATATGTTATTCCAATTACATCACTTGATACTATTTCATCTTCTGTATATCCAAGTGCTTCACTAACATTTTTTTTCATAATAGAATTTATCTCTTCTTTTGTTACATCTTTTTCAAGTTCACATATTAACTCTACTATTGAACCTGATGCAACTGGTACTCTTTGAGCAGTTCCATCTAACTTACCATTAAGTTCCTTTATTACAAGACCAATTGCTTTTGCAGCCCCTGTACTATTTGGAACTATGTTACTTGCTGCTGCTCTTCCTCTTCTTAAATCACCTTTTTTATGTGGAGAATCTAATGTATTTTGATCATTTGTATATGCATGTATTGTACTCATAAAACCAACTTTTATTTTAAAATTATCATTTAATACTTTTGCAATAGGTGCAAGACAATTTGTTGTACAACTTGCTGTTGATATTATTTCTTCACTTCCATCAAGTGTATCATTATTAACACCATAAACTATTGTTTCTACATCATCACCAGCTGGAGCTGAAATAATAACTCTTTTAGCTCCTGCATCTATATGTTTTTTTGCTTTATCTTTACTAGTAAAAAATCCTGTACATTCTAAAACAACATCAATATTAAGATTTCCCCAAGGCAAATTAATTGGATCACTTTCTTTAAATACTTTTATCTTTTTACCATTAACAATTATATTATCTTCATCATATGATATATCATCATTTTTATATCTTCCTTGTGAAGTATCATATTTTAAAAGATATGCTAATGTCTTTGTATCAGTTAAATCATTAATTGCCACAATATCAAAATCATTATCATCAAACATTTTTCTAAATGCTAGTCTTCCTATTCTACCAAACCCATTTATTGCAATTTTTACCATAATCATGCTCCTTTCTTAAACCCTAAAATAACCATTACCAATAAATTCTCTTAATATAGAATCATGTGGTATATTATCATTTGATATAGGTAATATATTTTTTAATAAATTTAATAATCTTACTGCTTCTTTATAATTTTCATCATCTTCTAACACTGAAAATAATAAAGGTTCTGCATATGTTTTTATTACACCAAGTTCATATATAAGAGATGTATTAAATACTACATCTGCTTCATCTTGGAATGGAAAAATATATTTTTCTTCTCCTATTCTTACTTGTTTCCAAGAAGATAATGTTTCTGAAGCTGAATAACCTCTTGTTCTATTATCTCTTATTATTCTTCTAAGCAATCTATTATCACTTGTTTTTATTCTATTATGATTATCTAAACTCAATACTGTTAATGGACTTAAATAAATTTTAAATTTATTTTTTCTATCAATTGAATATGTTAATTTTTCATTTAATGCATGTAAGCCCTCTATTATTAATATTTCATTTTCATCTAACTTTATTTTATCAGTTACATATTCTCTTTTACCAGTTATAAAATTATATGTTGGTATTTTTACCTCTTTTCCATCAAGTAAGTTTTTTAAATCTTTATTAAAACTTTCTATATCAATTGCATTCATTGATTCAAAATCATATGAACCATCTTCTAATCTTGGTGTTTTTTCTCTATCTATAAAATAATCATCAATAGATATTGAACGTGGTTTTAAACCAAATCCCTTTAAAAATAATTCTAATTTTTTTGATGTTGTTGTCTTTCCAGAAGATGATGGACCAGCGATTAAAACAATCTTTATCTTTTTATTTGACTTAATTGTTTCTGCTATATTAAACAAATTATGGTTTTGAACATTTTCACTAAGCAAAACTAAATCATCAATACTTCCTTTTGAAACTCTTTCATTAAGACTGCTAACATTTTCAATTCCAAGTTTTTTACACCACTGATCATATTCTTTAAATTCATCAAATAATTTTTGATGATGTTTATATGCAGGTATCTTATAATTTGAATATATATTAGGATAACCAAGCACAAAACTATATGAATCAATATATGTTAATTTAAAATCTTTTAAATACCCAGTACTTATTGGAAGATAAGAAAAGAAATAATCATACATATCTGAAAGTCTATAGATATTTACATTAGTATTAACAGAATATTTCAAAATATTCACCTTATCCATATTACCTATTTTTGTATAATATTTAATAGCATCTAATCTACTTACTAGTGTCTTTTCTATAACAAGATCTTTCTTTATTATATTTTTCATTTCTAAAGATATTTTATCTAATATTTCACTAGTTATTTTTTTAGAAGTTGAAATATAAATACCTTTATCTATTGAATATTTAACCTCTATATCTGACTTTAGTAAATCTTTAAATGCTTTTGCTAAAACAAATATTAAACCACTTTCATATATTCTATTTCCAATACTAGATGTAAAATCATAGAAGTTTATTTTTGAATCTTCTTTTACTTTTTCACTTAATTCACATACTCTACCATTTATTTCACCAATAATTATTTTACCAACAAAATCATTTTCAAAATCTTTTGATATATCAAGCAATGTTGTATCTTCTTGGTATTTATATTTTTTATTATTGTATGTAACATTTATTTCATTCATAAATACCCTCCTATTCTCTTTTATAATTTTATCATAAAAACAAATATTTTGTCACTAATTTAGATGCATATTTACACTAATAATAGATATTATATTAATGGGTGATTATAATGAACTTTATACCAAATGTATTAGAAAAAACAAGTAATGGAGATAGAGTATATGATTTATGTTCTAGACTTTTAAAAGATAGAATTATACTTTTAACTGGAGAAATAAACGATAATACTGCAAATATTGTTGTTTCAGAATTATTATATCTTGATTCTATAAATCATAATGATATAAATATATATATTAATTCTCCAGGTGGTAGTATTACTAGTGGTATGGCAATATATGATACTATGAATTATATAAAAAGTGATGTGTCTACGATATGTATTGGTATGGCAGCATCTATGGCTGCTTTCTTACTTTCTAGTGGAAAAAAAGGAAAAAGATTTATACTTCCTAATAGTGAGGTTATGATTCATCAACCACTTGGTGGTGCATCTGGGCAAGCAACTGAAATAAAAATTGCAGCAGAAAGAATATTAAAATTAAAAGAAAAATTAAATGTTATCCTATCAAATAATACAGGTAAAGATCTAGATAAAGTCTCAAATGATACAGAAAGAGATTACTTTATGGACGCTAATGAAGCACTAGAATATGGAATTGTTGATAAAGTTCTTATAGAAGAAAAAAAATGAGTTTGTTATTAAATTAATGAAGTTGTCAATAAAAAGTAGACACTAAAAAAGTAATTATTTAAAACCTAGTTGAGTTCGATATTCAACTGGGTTT
>CANRCC010000004.1 GCA_947629025.1 uncultured Bacilli bacterium
AAGAATGTTTAAAAAATAACATTATGCCATTTATTGTATTAGATAGTGATAAATCTTATTATATGAGAGGTTTAAAAGAATATGAAAATGACCAAATGTTTTTAATTGATACAATAAAACATGAACAAGAATTATATGAAAAAAATTTGTGAGGAATTATTAGATTTTGAAATAGAAGAAAATAATTAGAAAATATCATCCTATAAATTAAAATTTTAATATAGGATGTTTTTTTGTAGTATTTTTATACTGTTATCGTAAAAATTAATGTTTTGACTAAATTTATATTTTAGTGTAATATACTACAGATATATAGGAGAGTTTTTATGAAAATAACAGATATTAAAGATAATAAACATATTTTAAAACTTCTATCTCATTCAAGAATAATTGGAATTGGAAGTACTGCAATTTGTTTTTTATTAAAAGATGGAAGAGTTCTTAAATTATTTTATAGTATTTATTATAAAGATTTTATAAATAACTCTCATAGTAATATGCTTTTACGTTTTGATGCTTTAAGTCAAATTAATAATGATTCATATGTAGGACTTGATGAACTATTAATAAAAAATGGTAATTGTATTGGCTATTTATATCCATTTATTAATGCTAAAACATTACATTCTGCAAGATATTTATATGATATAGATAAACTAGTAAGTAGATATTCAAAATTAAAAAAAGATACTAAACAAGTAAGCAATAGAAAATTTAAACTAGAAGATTTACATGATAAAAATATATTATTTGGTTCTATATTTTATATAATTGATTTAGATAAAGGATATATTGCAGATGAACTTTCTATTGATACAATTTTTCATAAAAATATGCAGAAAATAAATAAAGTAATTATTGATTCTATATTTGGTGTTAAAGTTGATGAAATATTAGAATTTACAAATAGTTCAATTAATGAGTTATATTATAAATCAATAAAATCAAACTCTGATTTATTTTTTGATTTTATTGAAAGCATAAAAAAAGAATGTTATCCAAGCAATCCTACAACATTAAATTTAAGAAGAAATGTTAATTTTAACAAAACATATAATACTTATTACAATTATTTTTAATTACTTAAATATTTTTTTAACCTTTATGTAGTTAAATATTGTTACATAAATCATATTAACTATAGTTCCAATTATTAAAGAGTATATACCAATATGCATATAAGATAATGATATAATTAATCCTAATTTTATAAATATTCCAACAAGAGTACTTAACATTGCTTCTTTTGATTTATTTAATGCTTGAAGAATAGTTGTTATTGGTACTTGTATATAATAAAATAAGAAAAATGGTGCGATAATTCTTATATAATTTATTCCATCAGTTGTACCATAAATAAGATTCATAAAAAATTCTGGATATAACATTATAAATATTGTAAATATAAGTCCTATAAATAATGATATACTAAGTGATTGTTTTATTTTTTCTTTTACATATAAAATTTTGTTATTTGCGTATGCATTACTAATAACAGGAAGAGTTGCTTGACTAATTGCCATTGAAAAAAAAGATGGAAGCATTAATAAAGGCATAACATATCCAGTTATTATTCCATATTCATAAGTTATATAGTCGTTTGTATAATTATTAAGTAATAAGAAAGTAGTTAAAAGTATAGGCTCAAAAAAATATCCAATTGTACCAATTACTCTTGAACCTGTAGTAGGTAATGATATATTAAGTACATCTTTTATATATTCATAATCAGGTTTAATCATATCTTTAGTAATTATTATCTTTTTAGGTAAGAAAAAATATAAGATAAATATTGATACAAGTTCACTTATTATATTCGATAATACTAAAAATGTAATTGTAACTATTACACTAAAATTATTTACTAAAAATGGTAAACAAATAATATTTAATATAATTCTAGAAATTTGTTCAACAGCATTTGATACAACGTGAGGAATCATTTTTTCTCTTCCAAAAAAATAACCTCTAATAATTCCAGATATACTTATAAATGGAAGAGTAAATCCAATTGCTAAGATAGGGTAGTATAATTTATCATTATGAAGAAATTTAGCAATTGATGAAGATGAAAATATTAAAATAAGCATAAGAATAAATGTAATAATTAATGAAATAAATATACAATTAAATATTACTTTTTTATTTTCTTTTTTATCTTCAGATACAATTTTAGAAACTGCTACTGGAAAGCCTAGTTGCGCGAGTGTAATAAATAAATTAAAAGTAGGCATTATCATCATATAAAGACCAAGAGCTTTTGTTCCAATTAATCTTGTTGTAATAATCTTTATTACCATACCAAGTATTTTAGTTAACATTCCACCTATAAGTAAAATTATTGTACTTTTTATAAATTTGCTTTTTCTCATATATTCTCCTAAAAATTAATTTATATAATAAATATATGAATTTTCTCTTTAAAAAATATTAATTTTTTTGTATAATTATATTGTGAAACAAAAATGTAAGGGTGAACAATATGAAAAAAGAGTTTAATTCTGTAACAGACTTATATAACAGAGTATTGCCAGCGCTTAAAATTAAAAAAAGAGAACTAATAAAAAAGGGTATAAATAAAAGTGAAAAAGAAATATTTGAAGATTTAGCTAAGACTAAATGGATCAAAGGAACTAATATATCATTAAATGAAATAGTTAATGATATATTAAATTATCAAAATAGTATTTTTTAGGAGGAGTATGTATGTTTAATTTAGGTATAATTATTAGTATAATTGTCATTTACTTACTAATTTGTTTTGTAATTTCAAAAATATTTAAGAAAGGAAGTATAAAGCAATATAAGGCATATATACCAATTGTTAACTTTATTAATTTATTAAAATTAAATGATTTTAAATGGTATTATATATTCTTATTTCTTATTAGCCCAGTAAATATTTGGCTTTATATTTACTATAATATAAGACTTGGTAAGAAATTCAATAAAAAAAATGGTTTTATAGTTGGAATGATATTTCTTCCTATAATATTTTATATAATATTAGCATTTAATAAAGATGAATTAGATGAAAGTATTACTTATAAACCTAAAGGATTTGAGTTTTTATCTATATTTTTATGTACTTTAGTTATAACTATAATATCTATAGTAGTTCTTCCAATTATTTTTAATGGAATAACAAAAGGACTTGATCTTGCTGGTGGTTTTGAAATTTTATATCAAATAAGTAGTGCAGATAGTAAAAAAGAGGTTAGTAAAGAAGAAGTTGAAAATACTTATCGTACTATGCTTAGAAGAATTGATAAATTAGGAGTTAGTGAACCTGAACTTATAATAGAGGGTAATGATAAGATAAGAGTTAAATTAGCAGGTGTTACTAATCCTGATGAAGCAAGAGATTATATAACAGTTGCAGGGGAATTATCATTTAGAGATAGTAGTGATAATAAATTAATGGATAAATCTGTTTTAGCAGATAGTGGTGCGAAAATATCACAAGATTCAAATGGTAATCCAGCAATACTTTTAAATATTAAAGATAAAGATAAATTTTATGAGGTTACTAGTCAAATTAGTCAAACTGAAGATAAATTAATAGTTATTTGGCTTGATTATGATAAAGCAGAAGGAGATAGTTATAAAACTGCTAAGGATAATTGTGGTAACTTTGAAAATGTTAATGATACAAAATGTTTATCTGCTGCGACTGTAAGTGAGGGATTTAGTAGTAATGTTATTATTCAAGGTAATTTTACTGAAGAACAAGTTAAAACATTAGTTGATTTAATTAATTCTGGTTCTACAAATGTTAAATTTAAAGAAATATCTTCTAAAACAGTTGGGTCTGAATTTGGAGCAGATGCACTTGATAAAACAATGGTAGCAGGAATAATTGGTATCTTATTAATAGTAGTATTTATGGTTATTATGTATAGATTTTCTGGATTAATATCATCTATGTCATTAATACTTTATACATTTGCTGTATTCTTAATTTTCTATCTTATAGAAGCAGTATTAACTCTTCCTGGTATAGCAGCGCTTGTTTTAGGTATTGGTATGGCAATAGATGCTTGCGTAATAACATCAGAAAGAATTAAAGAAGAACTTCAAAAAGGTAGAAGTCTTAAAACAGCATTTATAAATGGTAATAAGAGTTCATTTAGTGCAATATTAGATTCAAACATAACTACTCTTATAGTTGCGATTATATTATTTGCATTTGGAGAAAGTTCTGTTAAAGGATTTGCTACTATGCTTATGATAAATATAATTATGACTATGTTTATTATCATATTTATAAATAGATCAATTATGAAATTATTTGTAAATACAGGATATTTTGATGATAAGTTAAAACTATTTATAAAATTTGATAAAAAGAAACCTAAAAAAGATATTAAATTTAACTTTGTAAATTCATTTAAAAAATTCTTATCAGCATCTTTAATTGTATTTGTAGTTGGATTTGTTACTATGCTTATTAGTGGATTTAATTTTGGTATTGACTTTACTGGAGGATCAGATATATCAATAATTACAGATAAGAATGTAAGTTTAAGTGATATTAAAAAAGATGTTAAATCATTAAAAATGAATGTAGTAGACATAACAAAAGCTGATGATAATACTATATATGTTAAAGTAGATGAGGTATTAGATGAGAATAAAGTTAAGAGTACATCTAAGTATTTTGAAGAAAAATATGATTCTAAAACTGAAATAGCAGTAGTATCTAATATCGTAAAAAGAGATTTAATAAAAAATGCAATTATATCATTAATATTTGCATTCATTGGTATAATAATTTATATTTCATTAAGATATAAATTTAGTTATGCAGTTAGTGCGGTACTTGCGCTTTTACATGACGTATTAATTATAATATGTTTATTTGCTATATTGAAACTTGAAATTAGTTCTATATTTGTCGCAGCAATATTAACAATTGTTGGTTATTCAATAAATAATACAATAGTAATATTTGATAGAATAAGAGAAAATATGAAAGGTGTAACTAGTAAAAAACCATCATTATCAGAATTAAAAGATGTTGTAAACTTAAGTGTTAAAGAAACATTATTTAGATCAATAAATACAACAACAACAACAATGCTTCCAATTATTATGCTTATATTTATGGGAGCTAAAGAAATATTTGAATTTGATATTGCAATACTAATAGGATTAATCGCAGGGGCTTATTCATCTATATTCTTATCTTCTCAAATATGGAGTATATTAGAATATAGAAGTTATAATAAAAAAGTTAAACCTAAAAAAGATTCTAAAAAGGGTAATAAAAAGAAAGAAAATAAAAAGAAACCAGAAGAATTAATTGTAAAAGGTATTAACTCATAAAAAAGGATATGATGTTATAAATGGATAAAAAAGAAATAACTACATTAGATGAATTATTAGATGCAGTTAAAGTTTATATAAACGATGAAGATGAAATTAATACTATTATAAAAGCATATAATTATGCTTATAAAGTACATAAAAATCAAAAGAGATTATCAGGTGAAGATTATATTCTTCACCCTCTTAATGTTGCTTATATTCTTACTAGTTTAAATGCTGATAGTGATACAATTTCAACTGCACTTTTACACGATGTTATAAGAAGAGGAAATAGTAGTATTAGTGATATTAGAAATGAATTTTCTAGTGAAATTGCTAATTTACTTGAGGGAATAACTACAATTAATGGTCTTAATATT
Organism: uncultured Bacilli bacterium; assembly: GCA_947629025.1. Lineage (GTDB taxonomy): Bacteria > Bacillota_I > Bacilli_A > RF39 > UBA660 > CAG-433. Next base: position 5,691 of record CANRCC010000004.1, read on the forward strand.
TCAGTAGAATCAGAAAATCTAATTAATTATCATAAAAAAATATTAGTTGGGTTAACTGAAGATGTAAGAATAATTATAATAAAAATTGCTGAAAGAGTTCATAATATGAGAACTTTATGGGCTATACCAGAAGAAAGTAGAAGAGAAAAAGCAAAAGAAACTCTTGAAATACTTGCGCCTATTGCGCATAGATTAGGGTTATCTTATTTAAAAGCAGAACTAGAAGAATTATCTTTAAAATATTATAATCCAACTGCATATTCATCAGTTGAAGAATTACTAGATAGTACAAAAGAAGAAAGAGAAAAGTCAGTTGAAGAAATGAAAAAAAGAGTATCAGATATTTTAATATCAAATGATATTTCTTTTGAAATAAAAGGTAGAGTAAAAAGTATTTATTCAATTTATAAAAAACTTCAAAAGGGAAAGAAATTTAGTGATATATATGATATATATGCACTTAGAGTAATAGTAGATACAATACCAGAATGTTATCAAGTTTTAGGGCTTATTCATGCTAAATTTAAACCAATTCCAAAAAGATTTAAAGATTATATTGCAAATCCAAAAACTAATATGTATAGATCTTTACACACAACAATTTTTGGATATGATGGTAAACCTTATGAAATACAAATAAGAACTCATGAAATGGATAAAGTTGCAGAAAAAGGTATCGCTTCACACTGGTCATATAAAGAGCAAGGTAAAAAAATACAAAATTCAATGGAAGAAAAACTTCAAACATTTAGAAATATAATTGAACTTAATGATGAAGATTTAAACGATGAAGAATTTGTTACTACAGTTAAGAATGATATATTAGGTGAAAATATATATGTTTATACTCCAACAGGAGATGTATTTGAACTTCCTGAGGGTTCAACTCCTATTGATTTTGCATATAAAATTCATACTAAGATAGGTGAAACAATGGTTGGTGCAATAGTTAATGATAATATTGTTCCACTAGATACAAAACTTCAAACAGGCGATATTGTTAAAATAAATACAAATAAAAATTCAACACCATCTATGGAGTGGTTATCAATTGCAAGAACAAGTAGTGCAAAAAGTAAAATAAAATCATTCTTTTCTAAAATTGATAAAAAAGATGGTATAGAAAAAGGAAAAGAATTACTTCAAAAAGAATTAAGAAGAAAAAAGATATCTATGAATGATATTAATAATAATATAGATACTATTTTAAAAGAACTTAAAGTAGATAGTGAAGATGATATGTACTTTTCATTAGCAACTGGTAAGTTTTCATCTAATACAATTATAAATATTTTATTTAAAGAAGATACTGATACTGAAGATGAATTATTAAATAAAATAAATAAGAATATTGAACATAAAATTGATGTTAAAAATGATATATTAGTTGGTGGAATTGATGAAATAAAAGTTTCTATCGCAAATTGTTGTAAGCCAATTAAAGGTGATGATATAGTTGGATATATATCAAGAGGAAATGGAATTATTGTTCATTTAAAAACTTGTAAGAATTTAAAAAATATGACTGATAGATTAATTGATGTATCTTGGAATGAAAATATAGATAAGAAATTTACTACTAATATTAGAGTATATGCTAATAAAAAAGAAAACTTACTTTTAGATATAATTACTAAATCACAAGGACTTAATATAAATATTTTAAAAGTAAATACAATATATGAAAATGATACAATAATTTATGATTTAAGTATTAATGTAGAAGATATAGATAAATTAAATAAATATTTAGCTAGTTTAAAAAGTATATCTGATATACAAGATGTTATTAGAAATATTAAATAATTTTGTAGTATTACAAAATTATTTTATTTTATAAAAATTTTTATAATTTTCTTGAAGTCTATTTTATATAATGATAAAATACTATTAAGAGGTTTATATGAGAGTAATAGTACAAAGGGTTGATAATTGTAGTGTTCTAATAGATAATAAAAAAGAAGAAAGTATTAATAAAGGGTTAATGTTACTTGTTTGTTTTACATATAATGATACTATAGATGATATTAATTATATAGTTAAAAAAATATGTAATTTAAGAATATTTTCTGATGATATGAATAAAATGAATTTGTCTATAAAAGATATAAAGGGTGATATATTAGTAGTTTCACAGTTCACGTTATATGCAGATACTAAAAAGGGAAATAGACCATCATTTAATAAATCACTTCCTTATAATGAAGCAAAAATTTTATATGATAAACTTATATCTTGTTTTGAAAAAGAAAATTTAAATATTAAAACAGGTAAATTTGGAAGTGATATGATTCTTAATATAGTAAATAATGGACCAGTTACTATAATAATAGATACTAAGGAGGAATAATATGAAGAAAGTTAATTATAAAATGGTAAATTTATTAATAATATTAACTATAGTGTATATATTATTTTTACTTAAAGATTTATGGTGCGGAGTATTTTTTAAAGTTCTTGCTATATTAAAACCTTTTATATTTGCATTTGCGATTGCATATGCATTAAATCCATTTTTAAAATGGCTAGAAAAAAAGAAAATAAAAAAGCCATTTGGAATAATAATTATAATGGTACTTTTAATATTATTTTTAGCATTTATAATAATGTCTTTAATACCAATATTTACTGATCAATTAATTTCTTTATTTAGTAGTATTATGACATTTATAAGTGAAATGGGTAGTAAATATGATATTAATATAGATCCAATTAAGACTAATTTATCTGATATATTTAATAAAATATCTTATAATATAGGTAAATATATATCTGATGGTGCGGTTAATGTAGTAAATTCATCAATAAGTTTTATTAGTAATGCTGTTATAGTATTTGTATCTTCTATATATTTCTTAATAGATATGGATAAAATTAGGGATAATATAAAAGATTTCTTTAGTAAAGGAAACAAAAAAACATATAAATTAATTGATTTAATAGATCATGAAACTACACAATATTTTAAAGGACTTAGTTTAACACTTATTATCCAATTTTTTGAATATACAATTATATATTATTTAATAGGTCATCCTAATTTCTTATTACTTGGTGTTTTATCATCAATATCTACATTAATACCTTATTTTGGTGGATTAGTTGTAAATATAATTGCACTTGCAATCGCATCTGTTATAGATCCTACACTTACTTTATTAACTTTATTAGTAGCAATTATATTACCTAATATAGATGGATATGTTATAAGTCCTAAAGTATATGGTAAGACAAATAATTTATCACCATTATTAACTATATTTGCAGTTTTTGCAGGTGGTGTTTTAGGAGGATTTATTGGTATATTAATTGCACTTCCAGTTACAATTATACTAAGAACAATATATAATTATTATAAAAATGATATATCTAAAAAGATAATAAATATAAAAGATAAAATATAGGAGGATTTTTTATGGCTAATATTATTACTATAATTAGAATTATTGGTATGTTTCCATTGTTTTTTATGATTATTAATAATGGACCACAATTAAGCAATTTTATTCTTTTTACAATACTTGGTGTAACAGATTTTCTAGATGGTTATATTGCAAGAAAATATAATCAAGTTACTAACTTTGGCAAGATTGCTGATGGAATAGCTGATAAGCTTCTTATGCTTGGAACTACAATTGCTCTTTTAATAAGAAAGGTTATACCATATTGGACTTTAATTATATTTATTAGAGAAATAGTCGCAGTTATATATGCACTTATTAATATTACAAAAAATAAAATTATAGTAAAACCTAGTATATATGGTAAACTTAAAACTAGTTTTCATATAATATCTATTGCCTTAGTATTATTATTTGAAAAATGGAATATATATTCACAAATATTAATTATAATTGCAATATTATTATTTATTCCAGATGTAACATCAAGATTAAACTATTCAAAAAAGAAAATATAATAATATTTTTTTATCTTGATATGATTAAAAAAATGTGTTAAAATATGCCATAAAAAGGTGACTTATATGGGAGAAATATGTAAATATTATAGTTGGAAACATTTAAAATTTATAGAATCTTGTATAGATAGTGGAAGATATGAAAGAGCATTAAAAGAATTTGAGATATATTTTAATAATTTTCCAGAAGATGCGGTTGCAAGAACAATTTATGCTGATCTATTAACTAAACTTGGTAGATTTGATGAAGCTGATGAATTATTTGAAAAAATACGTACTTTAAGAGATTTTAATAGAGTTGAAAAAGCATTTTATTTTCGTTTATTAATAAAACTTAGATGTTATCAAAAAAGATTTAAAGATGCTATGGATTTAAGTAAATTAATTAGTGATACTGATTATAAGTTAACTAATGTAGAAGAAGTATTTATTTTAAAACAGTTAAATTCTAGTAAAATTAATGAATCTGAAAGTTCTGTATATCTTATTAATCAAATTTTAGATTATAGTGAGCAAGGTTTTTTTGGACACATTGAAAAACATACGATGGATTCAAATGTTTTAGGTTGTTGTAAATTTTATGATGATTTTCCTTTAGAAGAAGTCGTTTCAAATATTAAGGAAATTATTCCATCAAATAATAAGATATGTGGTGCGATTGTTACATATACTGAAACATTTAAATATGATGATTGCGGAAAAATAGATGAAACTGTAACTAACTATTTTAAAGTTGTAGCAATAAGCAATACTAATGAAATTATTACAATGTATCCATGTACTCAAGTAGATTCTGCTAGATATACTGATTTAAATCATCTAAGATATGATATTGAATCAAAAGAAAGTAGTAGTAAAATAAAACGTTTGAGTCAAATAGAAAAATTTAATCAAAAATATAATATTTGTTAATTTAATTTTATAAAAAATATATTTGTATTTTTTTCTTTTTTTGTATATAATATTAACTTAAAGGTGGTACTATGGATAAATTTAATTATGCTTTATATTTTGATAGAGAACAAATCTTTAGTGTAGATGATAAAGAGAGCATTAAAGTATTTAATAAAGCATTAAAAGATATAAGTAAAATAGAAGAATATTTTAGTTTAAAATTTCCAAATATGGAAAAAGTAAGACCTATAATTGCCTTATCATATAAATTTAATAAAGATTTAAACTATAAAGATAGAATAAATTATATTACTGGAATTATATATTGTACAAAATATATAAAAATAGAAGATGTATATACATTTATAGATAATTTACCTTCTGGTGATTATATTGAGGGAAAAAGCATGTTCTTTAATAAAGGTTATGAAAATAATGATAATGGTTTTTTTGTAAATGCTTTTGATTCAAAACCCCTTAATTATTTTGAAACAAGTGAATTATTAAAAAAAGCTGATGAAGAATTATTTAATGAAGGATTATTAATTGATTTTGATGAAGATATTTTAATATCTATTGAGGATATTGATGATGAAGATGAGGATGAGGATGAGGATGAAGAATACTTTGAGTATGAAAATAATGAAACATATAATAATGTTTTTTATGAGATAACACCAAGAGAAAAACTTAATTTATTTAAAGAAAATTTTGAAGAATTTATTAATATTATGTTATATAGAAAATGTGTAGAAGAAAGAAAAAATAATAGAAGAAGACGATTTATAATTAATGGTATGAGAGATTATTTTAATTATGTTATGAATATTATGGAATCTGCATATGAGATTGATAAAAAACAAAAATCATATAAGTCAGATGATTTATCTGAATTTCTATAAAAATAAAAGAGTAATTATTAAATTAATTACTTTTTTATGTTATAATTATTCTGTTAGGTGGTGATATATGTGATACAAAAATTAAAAGGTACTTATGATGTATATGGTGATTTATCAATAAAACATAATTATGTAAAAAAATTATTTGAAGAAATATGCAGTAATTATAATTATAATTATATTGAAACTCCATTAATTGAAAGAAGTGAACTATTTCATAGAGGAGTAGGAGAAACTACTGATATTGTAACTAAAGAAACATATGATTTTGTTGATAGAGGAAATAGAAATAATACTATAAGACCAGAGGGGACAGCAGGTGTAGCAAGAGCTGTAATTGAAAATAAATTGTATAACACTCTTCCTTTAAAATTATATTATATGGGTTCTATGTTTAGATATGAAAGACCTCAAAAAGGTAGATATAGAGAACTTAGACAATTAGGAATTGAACTTTATGGAGTAGATAATCCTATTTCTGATGCAGAGGTTATATCATTAGGAGTTAATTTTTTAAATGAGTTAGGTCTTAAAAATATAACTGTTAAAATTAATTGTCTAGGAGGAATTGAAACAAGAAAAAAATATAAGGAAGCTTTAATTAATCACTTTAAAAATAATATAGATGAATTTTGTGATGATTGTAAAGAAAGATTAGAAAAAAATCCACTTAGAATACTTGATTGTAAAGTAGATAATAAAAATAAACTTATGAAGAGTGCTCCATCAATACTTGATTTTTTAACTAAAGAAGAAAAAGAAAATTTTGATAAAGTTAAAAAATATTTAGATGTTTTAGATATTAAGTATGTTATTGATAATACATTAGTAAGGGGACTTGATTATTATACTAATTTAGTATTTGAATTTATATCTGATGATGTTGATGATATTGGTTCTATTGGTGGTGGTGGTAGATATGATAATTTACTTAAATCATTAGGTGGACCTGATATACCATCAGTTGGATTTGCATTTGGTATGGATAGAGTAGTTAGTGTACTTGCAAGTTTAGAAATTAAATTACCTATTAATAATGATTTAGATGTATATATTCTTAATATTAGTGAGAAAGAATTTAATTATTCAATAGAATTACTTCAAAATCTTAGAATGTGTGGTTATAGAGCAGATATGGATTTATCAAATAAAAATATGAAAGGTAAGTTTAAAGAGGTAGATAGATATAATAGTAAATATATAATTATTATTGGAGAAGATGAGGTTAAAACTGGAATTCTTACTATAAAAGATAATATAACTAAAGAAGAGACAAAAGTTAATTATGATGATTTAATTGATTTTTTAGATACAAATGTATAATAAGGATAATATGAATAAGATAGATATAATTGAAAATTATTTAGATGAAGTAATAGAAAATCCAAGATGTGAACTAAATTATGATAAAGATTATGAATTATTAATTGCAATTATGCTTAGTGCACAAACTACTGATAAAAGAGTTAATAAAGTAACAAAAGTATTATTTGATAAATATAAGACTTTAGAAGAGTTAAAAAATGCCAATATAGATGATTTAAAAATGATAGTTAGAGAACTTGGGTCTTATAATAAAAAGGCAATGTATATAAAACAAATAGCAACTATAATAGTAGATAAGTATGATAGTGTTATGCCAAGAAAAAGAGAATATCTACAAACTATGCCTGGTGTTGGTAGAAAAACTATTAATGTTTTATTTGGTGAACTTGATATAGAACCTAATATTGCAGTTGATACTCATGTAGAAAGAGTAAGTAAAAGATTAGGTCTTGCTAAAGTAAATGATTCTGTACTCGATGTAGAAATGAAACTTAGAAGAAAATTTAAAAAAGAAAATTGGAATAAACTACATAAACAATTGGTACTTTTTGGAAGATATCATTGTAAGGCAATTAAACCTGAGTGTGATAATTGTAAATTAAAAGAAATATGTAAGAGAGAAGTGAAATAATGAAAAAATATAATAATACTGATTTTAATATTAATAATGTTAATGAAAGTGTTGAACTTTATGGTTGGGCTTCAAAAGTTAGAAATTTAGGAGGCTTAATTTTTATAGATTTAAGAGATAGAAGTGGTATTATACAGCTTACTATAAATCCAGATAGTTCTTGTTATGAAATAGCTGAAAAAGTAAGAAATGAATATGTGCTTAAAGTAAATGGTAAAATATGTGAAAGAGCTAGTAAAAATCCTAAAATTAAAACAGGTGATATAGAGGTAATAGTTGATAATATAGAAATACTTAATGAGGCAGCTACACCTATTTTTGAACTAGATAAAGATGATGTATTAGAAGATACAAGACTTAGATATAGATATCTTGATTTAAGAAGAGATAACTTAAAAAATAACTTAATAACTAAACATAAAATTATGATGTGTACTAGAAAGTTTTTATCAGATAATGGTTTTATAGAAGTAGAAACTCCAATTTTATCTAAATCTACTCCAGAGGGTGCAAGAGATTATCTTGTTCCAAGTAGGGTAAATAAAGGTAGTTTTTATGCGCTTCCTCAAAGCCCTCAAATATATAAACAATTATTAATGATTGGTGGTATTGAAAAATATTTTCAAATTGCTAGATGTTTTCGTGATGAAGATTTAAGAGCAGATCGTCAACCAGAATTTACTCAAATAGATATGGAAATGAGTTTTGTTAATGAAGATGATGTAATAGATATTACTGAAAAATTATTTCAAAAAATATTTAAAGAAGTAAAAGGTATTGATATAAAATTACCATTAATAAGAATGCCTTATAATGAAGCAATTGATAAATATGGTTCTGATAAACCAGATCTTAGATTTAATATGGAAATTAATAATGTAGATGATATATTTAAAGTAACTGATTTTAAAGTATTTTCTGATACTATTAAAAATAATGATAACATTTCTTGTATAAAAGTTGATGAAAAAAGCGAATATTTTTCTAGAAAGAAAATAGATGAATTAACTGAATTTGTAAAAGAATTTGGCGCAAAAGGATTACCATATGTAAAATATGAAAATAATGAATTTAAAGGTGGTATTAGTAAGTTTTTAAGTAGTGAAGAAAAAAGTAATCTAATAAAGAAATTAAATATTAAAAATAATGATATATTATTTTTTGGTTCTGATAAAAAAGATATTGTTAAAACATCACTTGGTGCGCTTAGATGCAAACTTGCTAAAGAGTTAGATTTAATTAAAAAAGGTGAATATAAATTTCTTTGGGTAACAGATTTTCCATCATTTGAATGGAGTAGTGAAGAAAATAGATATGTATCATCTCATCATCCATTTACTGCCCCTAAAGATGAAGATATTGATAAGCTTTTAACTGATAAAGCAAATTGTTATTCAAAAGCTTATGATATAGTATGTAATGGTTATGAAGCAGGTGGTGGATCTATTCGTATTCATAATGAAGAAGTACAAAAGAAAATGTTTGAAGCACTTGAATTAACAAAAGAAGATATTGAGGAAAAATTTGGATTTTTTGTAAATGCATTTAAGTATGGAACTCCTCCACATGGTGGTCTTGCGATTGGTCTTGAAAGACTTACTATGCTTTTATGTGAAACTGATAATATAAAGGATGTAATAGCATTTCCTAAAACATCATCAGCTAGTTGTCTTATGAGTGATGCACCAAATATTGTAGATAAAAAGCAGCTTGATGAATTAAAAATAGAAGTAAATTTATAAAATAAAAGTAAAGTTTTGTCAAAAGACTTTTCTTTTTATTAATTTTGTGCTACTATATATTTACCTATAAAGGAACAATCAGGTGAACATAAAACCGACTAAACGATTATAAGGGAACCAGAATTAATAGATGGTGTTGAATACTTATTTTATATAAGGATCCTGAAATCTATTATGGGGTACCCACCTGCACATACGTGTAGGTTTATCGTCCCTGACCTTTATAGGTTTTTTTATGCTTGAAAGAATAATAGAAATATATTATAATATGAAATTGTTGAGGTGGTAATTATGAAAGAAATAAATGACTTATTTGATGATATTTTTGGTCCAGTTGATGAAAAAATGTTAAATGATATTAAGGTTACAGTAGATGATATGAGTGATGATAATATTAAAAATCAAGCAATTAATTATATAGATGGACTAATAAATGAAAAAAAATATTATGCAAGTATAGCACATGAAAATATTGGTAAAATGATTAGATACTATATTGCTATTGGTATGTGTTGCCAAAAAAAAGGACAATATGAAGAAGCAATTAATTTTTATAAAGAAGGAAAAATAGCAACTAATGATAATATATTTGATTATCTTTTAGGTGTATGTTATTTTAAACTTAAAGATTATCAGCGTGGTGGCGATTTTATGTCAAAATATAAAGAAAATGGATATGTTAAACTTGCAGAATGTAATACTTATTTATCAGAAAATTATAATCGCTTAGCTAAGAAAGCTTCAAAAGGATGTAATAAATATTCTAATCTAAGTAAAGCAACAAAGTGTGCGAATATGGCAAAACTTATAAAAGCAATAAAAAATAATTCTCTTTTGAATCCTAATGAATTTAATAAAGATATTAAAAAACTAGAAGAAGTTAGTAAGTTAATTAATATGGGTAAAATTAATGATGTAGTTGATATATTTGAAACAGCTACTGCAAATGAAAAGATTAGAATATTAAGATTATTATATAAAAATGGAAGACAAGCAACTGCAGATAAATTATTAAAAAATAATAGAGAAGAATTAAGAAAGTATTTACCACAAAAGCTTAGAAAATTAGAAAATAATAAAGCATTATACTTAAAACAATATAAACTTGGATGTAATTAATATGTTTGATAGATTAGAAAAATTAATTGGTAATCATTTAATAGAAAGATTACATTCAAAAGTAGTTGCAATTATTGGTCTTGGTGGAGTAGGTGGTTATGTAGTTGAAACACTTATTCGTAATGGAATAGAAAATATAATAATTGTAGATAATGATAAAATTGATATAACAAATAAAAATAGGCAGATAATTGCACTTAATAGTACTATTTCTAATTATAAAGTAGATGCATTTGAAAAAAGAATTAAAGATATTAATAAAAATGTTAATGTCATAAAATTAAATTTATTTTTAAATGAAGAAACTAAAAAAGAATTATTTAAATATGATATTGATTATATAGTTGATGCTTGTGATACTATAAGTACTAAAATAATGCTTATAAGAGAATGTTTAAATAGAGATATTAAAATTATATCTAGTATGGGTACAGGAAATAAATTTAATCCACATAAATTAAAAATAATGGATATATGGGATACTAATTATGATCCTCTTGCTAAAGTAGTAAGACATGAGTTAAATAAATTAAATATTAAAAGTAATGTTTTAGTGCTTTCTAGTGATGAAGAGGTTAAGATTAAAAATAAAACACCTGGTTCATATAGTGTAGTACCAAATATTTCAGGTATTTTAATTGCTGATTATATTATTAAAGACATAATAAAAACAGAAGATTAATCTTCTGTTTTATTTATTTTCTTTATTTTTTCATAAATATCATTTAACATTTTTTCATATTTACTAGTTAATTTTGCTTTATAATATTCTTTATTTATTAAATTATCTGGCATATATTGTTGTTTTACATAAGAACCTTTATAATTATGAGGATATTTATATATAGTAGAATCAATTCTAATTGTTTCTGGAATAGGGTAGTTATTACCATTTTCAATATCTGCAATTGCAGCATTTAAAGCTTCATTAGCACTATTTGATTTAGGAGATAGGGCCATTTCTATTATTACAACTGATAATGGAATAATTGCTTCTGGCATACCAACTCTTTCACATGCATTAATACAAGCATCTACTTTTGGACCAATTTCAGGATTAGCAAGTCCAATATCTTCATATGCAATTACAGTCATTCTTCTAAAAATACTATCTAAATCATCAATAACAAGTAATCTTGCTAGATAGTGAAGTGAAGCATTAACATCAGATCCTCTAATTGATTTTTGAAATGCACTAAGTAAATCATAATGTCCAGTTTCATTTTTATCTGCAAATAAAGCAGGTTTATTATTTATTTTTGTTACAACATCCATAGTTATTTTTTTATCACTAGTACTATAATAACATATTTCTAGTAAATTATATGCACATCTTAAATCCCCAGATGAAAGTTTAGCAATATATTCTATAACATCATTATTAATTTTTATTCCTTTTAAATATTCAGTTTTACAAGCATTTTTTAGTGCTAAAATTATATCATCTAAAGTAAGTGGTTTAAGTTCAAATATTTGGCATCTACTTCTAATTGCTGGATTAATTTTATGATAAGGATTTGATGTTGTAAGTCCAATTAAAGTAATAAGACCAGACTCTAAATGAGGAAGCAATATATCTTGTTTATCTTTATTAAGTCTATGTATTTCATCCATTATTAATATTATTCCATCATACATTTTTGCTTCTTCAATTACAATTTCTATATCTTTTTTATTATTAATAGTAGCATTAAGCATTCTATATTTTAAATTAGTAGAACCAGATATTGCTTGCGCAATAGATGTTTTACCTATACCTGGTTGTCCATAAAGTATCATTGAAAATATTCTACCATTATTAACAAAATTCCTAATAGGAGCATCTTTTCCAACTAAGTGTTTTTGTCCTATTACGTCATCTATATTTTTAGGTCTTAATTTAATTGCTAAAGGTTCAATCATAATATCACATCCATAATAATTATACTATATTATTAAACTTATTTCTACTAAGATGATTTGACTATTATTTTTAAATGTAGTAATATTATGTTAGGAGATATGATATGACAAAAGAATTAACTGAATTTTTTAAAAAATTAGAAAAAGAAAATAAATATGATTATTTTTTACTAAGAAAGCTTTATATAAATCCTGAATCGGTATTTAATGATAAAGATGAGGATATAGATAAAGAAAATTACTATGATAAAAATACTATTTATAGTTATATGTTTAATAATAATTTTTTAACTTTTTTAGATTTAGCTTATGATGATGATGGATTTTTAAATAAATTAAACTATAATATGTTAAAAAGTATATATGAGTTTTTAAATGAGGTAGATAGAATTGTATTAATTAATACTGATAATACTTTTACTCATACTGAGATTTTTGAATTTATAAAATCAAGAATAGTTGATAAAAAACTATATAAGATGGATAATGTAAGAGAAAAAATGAAAAAATATAATCTTGATGTTTCATATAATTTATTAATTACTACAGAACAATATATGGATTTTTATAGTGATCAAATTAATAGAAGATAGTGACAACTAATGTAAAATTAGGTTGTCTTTTATTTTACAAAATAGTATAATTATTATAGGTGATAATATGAATATAGAAAATCAAATAGAAGATTATATTAAATATATTACACTTGAAAGACAATTAAGTATTAATACTATTGATGGATATAAAAAAGATTTAATTGATTTTTTTAGTTTTCTAAATAAAGATTATAAAAATATTAAAAGAGTAGATATAACTAATTATATTGAATATCTATCTTCAAAATTAAATTCTAAAAGTGTTAATAGACATATTGTATCAATTAGAAATTATTTTAAATTTTTATTACGAAATGGATATATAAAAGAAAATCCATGTGATGATATAGTTGGTCTTAAAATGCCTAAAACAATGCCACATGTATTAAGTATAGAAGATATTGATAAATTACTTGATATAAAAGTTATAGATGCTAAAACTAGTAGAGATAAATCTATGCTTGAACTTATGTATTCTTGTGGGCTTAGAGTTTCTGAATTACTTGATTTAAAAGTTAATGATATAGATTTTAATATGAACATTGTTAAATGTTTTGGTAAAGGTAGTAAAGAAAGAATAGTTCCACTTAGTGATATTGCAACAATATATTTAAAAGAATATATTAATTTATATAGAGTATCATTACTTAAAAATAATGTATCAGATATATTATTTTTAAATGTTAGGGGAGGCAAACTATCAAGACAAGGCTTTTTTAAAATATTAAAAGAATTAGCATTAAAAAAAGGAATAGATAAAGATATATCACCACATACTATAAGACATTCATTTGCTACTCATTTAATTAATAATGGAGCAGATTTAAGAAGTGTTCAAACTATGCTTGGGCATGAAAATATTAAAACAACACAAATATATACACATATATCTAATAATTATAAAAAAGAAAAGTATGAGAATGCTCATCCAAGAAATAAAAAATATAAGGAGAAATTATTATGAATAAAAAATATGAAGAATGGTTAAATGATAAATATATAAAAGAAGAAGATAAACAAATATTAAGAAATATGACTCCTAGTGATATTGAATCTAGTTTTAATAAAGAATTAAAATTTGGAACTGCAGGAATAAGAGGAATAATGGGTCTTGGAAATAGTAAGATAAATGAATATACTATTGGTAAAGTTACGGTAGGTCTTGCTAAATATCTAAATAAAAATTTTAAAAATCCTAGTGTAGTAATCGCATATGATACAAGAAATAATTCTGATATATTTGCTAAAAATGTATGTTTAATATTAAATTATTATAATATAAAGACTTATTTATTTAGTGAATATACATCAACTCCTGAATTATCTTTTGCTGTAAAATATTTAAATTGTACTAATGGAATAGTTATTACATCTTCTCATAATGCTAAAGAATATAATGGATATAAAGTATATAACAAGTTAGGAGGGCAAATAGTGCCTCCAGAAGATGATTTAATAATAAAAGAGATAAAAAGTATATCTAGCTTTGAAATGATTAAATATGCGAATGAAAATAATGAATTATTTAATATAGTTTCAAGTGATGTTCATAATGCATTTTTAATTGAAAATGAAAAAGTAATTATAAATAAAGATTTAATAAAAAAATATGCAAAAGATATTAAAGTAACATATTCATCTCTTCATGGTGTTGGAATAAAGACAGCTAAAGAATTATTAGATAAATATAATTTTAACTATAATATTGTAAAAGAACAATGCATATATGATAGTAATTTTACAACAGCTAAAGAACCAAATCCTGAATATTTATTTAACTATGATTTAGCTAAAGAATATGCTAGTAAAAATAATTCTGATATAATTATACTAACAGATCCAGATGCTGATAGAGTAGGGGTTATGTATAAAGATAATAACAAATATAAATATATTAATGGTAATATGCTTGGTATTTTATTTGCTAATTACATAATTGATAATAAAACAATAAAAAATAATTCATATATGATAAAAAGTATTGTTACAACACCAATGCTTAATAAAATATGTGAGTTAAATAATATAAAATGTTATGAAGTATTAACAGGATGTAAGAATATAGCACATAAGAAAGAGCAATTAAAAGATGAAAACTATTTATTTGGATATGAGGAAAGCTTAGGATATATGTTTGATATAAATGTATCAGATAAAAATGGATTTTCTAGTATGCTTTCAATTCTTGAAATAATGTGTTTTTGTAAAGAAAATAATATAGAACTTGGTGATTATATAGATAATATTTATAAAAAATATGGTTATTATCAAGAAGAAACTATAAGTATTACTTATGATAATATAAAAGATGATTTAACAAGTAAAATTATGGGTTATTTTAGGGAAAATAGTCCTAAATTTAATAATCAAAATTATGTAGTTACTGATTATTTAAAAGAAGATGAAAGTATAAACACAAATGCACTTAAATATGTATTTAATGATGATTCATTTATAATATTAAGACCATCTGGAACAGAACCAAAAATAAAAATATATATGGGTGTTAAAGGAAATAATATAAATGACTCACAAAATAAATTAAATCAATTAAAAGAAGAAATAAATACTATAATAGGAAAGTTAATATAAAGTATTTTCTTATAAAATAAGGTTTTTTATGGATTTTAGTTGACAAATATCTGAAAATTGTTGTATAATAATCTCATTTGTAAAAAATGAAAGGAGAGGATTATATGACAAATATAGACATAAAAAATTTATATGATAAATATTTGTTTATTACAACAACAAATGGTTCAAAATACAAAATAGAAAAGAAGAATATATATATTAATGACTCTTCTTCGTTTTATGGTGATAGATATATACTAAAATCAGATAAAGATAATAAAGATTTATATATATTACATGAAATTTATTCATTAGAAGATAGTAGATTAAGATTCTGTTATGAGGTATATAAAAATGTTAAACTAGTTACAACTATAGAAAAAGATGAAGATAATAATGAAAGAAATATATTAGTAGTAGAAACATATGATAATAATAGCAAACAAGTATTAATTGGTAGTATTGGAAATATAGCAAGAATAGATAGTGATAAAATAGATGAATTAAATACTAAAAAGAATAATGGTATATTAAGATTAGTATTAAAACCAAAAGATAAAGAAAATTTATTAGCAGCTTAAAAAGGGTAGGAGAGAGTAAGAATTTAATAGTTACTTACTCTTTTTTATTTTATATAAATATATATAGTAAATAATTATATATAATAACTTAAAAATTTATTAATAATATATTCTAATGTAATGATATAGTGTATTAAATTTAATTAAATTAAATGAATTTTATAATACTTAAATTTATTTTAACTCCCCCTACTTACTTACAATTAATATTTATATGTGTATATACGTATACATAGTTAAATTAAATATAAATAACGTATGATGGATGATAGATAATAGATAATAAATAATAGGTAAATAAGTATATTTATATTATTAAAATAAAATATATAAATATAAGATTTAATTAATTTATAGATAATTTTTATAATTTAATTTTAATTATTATTTATATATAAAAAGAGTAATAAATAAAAAAACTATTTATATAAATGTATTATACTTAATTCTAATACATATATAAATAGTTATTATTTATCAAATATATAATTTCATATAATAATTATTATGTAAACTAATGATTATTATTCTAAATCTTTCTAGATTGTATTTCGGCCATCTTTTCTACTACTTCTGGATAATTAGTTTCATTTATTTCAGTATATCCTAACTCTTTTAATGCTTGAATCTTAGCTGAATTTATTTCTTGAGTTCTTGATAATTTTTCTTCTTGTTTTTTATTTATATCACTAACAAATTTCTTATGTAGTTCTTGTATTTTATTTTCAGATGCACTACCACTTGTATAAAGTACCATTGCAGAATATAGTATTGTTTCAAATGTAAATTGATTATCTTTTTCAAATACATACTCATCTACATCAACAAATCCTGTAGTTTTAGCTACATATCCAAGCATATATTTAATTTCTTTAATGTTATCCATTGCTTGAAGAAAATAGCATAAATATTTACATATATTACTACCCTCCCCGCTTTCATCATCTTCTAATCTTTCTTTTAATATAAATATAATATCATTTAATAATTCTTGATCAGATCCTTTTAGTCCTGAGAAGTTAATACTCCCCTTTTCTATCATAATATCATTTTCATTTATTAAATTATTTGCATGTTTTATAAATTCACTATCAATTACAATATTTTCAATATCATCAGCTGATTTTACTTGTAACAAATTAAATAGTTTCATTTTCTTTTCTAGTGGCCATGAATTTACATCATCCATTTCTAAATAGTTATATACCATTTGTCTTGATACACCTAAATATTTAGCAAGTTTAACTTTTGATATACCTATTTCTCCTAAAATTTCATTTAATTTTTTCATAATATGTTCATCTCCTACTCCTACTATATTATTATTCTAACATTTTACAATATAAGTGTCAAGTGCAAGTAAAAAACAAAACTATAATAGTCTTGTTATGTTACAATTTATATTTACTTTTTATTTGATTTTTTACTCTATTAAATTCAAATTCATCTTTTAAATTACATGTTGGAAGCATTACTTCATCAATAGTACCATCATTTCTAACTGCTATATACCAATTATTATTAGATACAATATACTTGTAATCTTCTAGTTTTATAGGCTCAAATTCTTTTTTTAACTCTTTTCTTAGTATTGGATCATCTTCTAATTCTACTCTAAGTGCTTTAATTTTATTTAATTCTTCTTCTGTTCTATTAGTTCTTATATCATTTTCTTTTTCATCATAATATGTTCTAATAGGTTCAAAATAATTAACATATTTTAATAAATAATCTTCATTTAATCTTTTAATTCTATCACTTGTATTAATTAAATATAAATTATCACTTATATCTGAATGCGGACATATTCTAATAGGTCTTTGATCTTTATAACAAGGATAATTTTTAAATAAACCAGTTGATTCTCCTGATACAAATACAAAATCAATATTATCATTTTTTTGTTTTGCTTTCTTTATAATTTGACTTGATATATCACTAAGAAATTTATCATTTAATATTTCTGATTTATTATAATATTTTGTTACAGTAGGTGCTAGTATTACTGCATTACCTCTTCTAAACATAATAGTTCTTGCGACTAAATCATTATTTTTATCTTTTATTAATATTACATCTGTATTTTTATCAAGCATTGTATTTTTAAAAGTTTCTCTACCAGCAAGATTGTCTAATTTAATACAGCTTTCAGGTTGTACATATCCAATAAGTAATTTATCTTCATCTTGAAAATTACCAGATTCATATGTATACTCACATACTCTTCCTTTTACTTTTGGAATAGTACTTGAATTTCTAGTATATGCTTTTAAATATATATTTAAGTAGTCATTAACATTTGTATCACCAATTTCATCAATTGTTTTTTGTGATAGTATATACTTTGCATAATCGTTAACTAAGGAATATTTTTTACTAAGTGTAATTAAAGTATCAATATTATCATAAACATAATTAATAGTATCATCATAATTACAATTTATTTGATTAGCTATTTTATCATAATAAACTAAAATATTTATAAAATCATTAGTAGTAAAATCATCCATTAAATTAGCAAAATATAAAAGAGTTGCGACTTTTCTTATTACAAGTAATTCATTTTCTTCTATTTTTTCAATTCTATCATCTGTAATACTAATAATTACATCAGCAATATTATCACATATTCTATTTTTATCTATTATTTTATAATTATTGTAATTATAATCAATTTTTTCTTTATTTTGGTTTAATATCTGTAAATCATTACCATATATATCAATATTATCAATATATTTCATTTTAAATTTAGTATATTTATTTTGAATTATTTTACTTATTTCATAATTATTTATTCTAGTATTTATTGATTCTATATCAATTGTTCCATCTTTAATAAATATATTTTCAAAAAATTCAAAATCATCATCAGTAATAGTAACTTGTGATCTTCTTATATCTTTTATACTTCTAATATAATCTCTTAAATTAAATAAATCATTTAACATTTCTTCTTTTGATGTATTAATATTTTGATATAAACCATCTCTTATTATTTCTTCTACTTTTTTAATTTTAATTCCTCTTATTATTGAATCAGTCTTTTTATTTGATAAAATTAATCTACTTTTTACTTGCTTCATTAAGAATTTTTTATATTCATTTTCTATTTTATTTTCTATATCATTAAGTAATTCATTATAAAAACCACTTGATTCATTAAATGTTAATTTATTATTTAAGAATAAATCATATAACCTAGTTAACTCTTTTTTTATATAATCCATACTGATATATTCTTTTTTGATAGTATCACCAGTACCATTTACATATCTATATATCTTTCTTGAAAGATCATCACAGCTATGATATCTTCTAAAATATTCTTTAATAAAACTATCAATTTTATCTACACTATTTAGAGCAATATTTTCTTTTTGAATATTATAATATTTTTTACATAATTTATTGATAATTTTTTCTAATAAGTAACTATATTTTTCTTGATCATTAATATTATCTTCATCTAAAGATAAATTTAAAAGATTAAGTAATTCTTTTTTCTTATCATCTATATATAATTCATCTACTCTTCCATTATATATATATTTACTTAATATTTCTTTTTTTAATTGTTTAATATATCTTTCATCAGATTTTATAAGTAATATTAGTGGAGGGTCATTATTTATAATATAATTAATAATTGATTCAAATTTATATAAAAAATTATTACTTATAATATCTTCTTTATTTGGTTTATATCCCCTACTTAATGCATCTAAACAAAGTTCATTAGTTAGATCTTCTTCTTTAAATAATGTAATAACATTTGGATCATATGCGAATGCTAATGAAATAAACCAATCATAATTTAATAGTTCATCATTATCAATTATATCTTCTTTAGATGGTATATAACCATTTAAAATTGCGTTTCTTACTGTTTCATAATCTATATTATCTATAGAAAATGGTAATTTATTCATTATTATCACTTTCCTTTTTTATTAAAGATACCATAATTTTTTGCCAGATTTTCTCACTTCTTTTATTATTCCCCCACCTAAGCATTCTTCACCATCATAAAATACACATGCTTGTCCTGGTGTAACTGATTTTACATTATCATATTTAACAATAATCTCATTATTATCTAAGTATTCTAATTTTATTTTTATATCTGGTTGTCTATATCTAAATTTTGCAGTTGCTTCATTAGGTCTTTTATCACTAATAAAATTTACATCTTCAATTAAAGCTTCATCACTTAATAAATATTTAGTATCATCACCAAGTGATACATATAAAATATTTTTATCTAAATCTTTACCAACTACATATAATCTTTTATCATTACCACCAATATCAAGACCTCTTCTTTGACCAATTGTATAATACATAAGTCCAATATGTTCCCCTATTTTCTTATTTGTATCAATATCAACTATATCACCTGGAATATTAGGTAAATAATTAGTTAAAAATTGTTTGAAATTTCTTTCTCCAATAAAACATATACCTGTAGAATCTTTTTTATCAGCAACTACAAGATCTTGTTCTTTAGCAATTTTTCTTATATCTTCTTTTATATAATCTCCAACTGGAAATAATACATTTTGTAGTTGTTCTTTTGATACTTGAGATAAAAAATAAGTTTGATCTTTATTTTGATCTATACTTCTTAATAATTTACCATCTTTTATTCTTGCATAATGACCAGTAGCAATATAATCTGCTCCTAATTTATCTGCTTCTTTTTTAAACATATCAAATTTAATATATTTATTACACATAATATCAGGATTTGGTGTTCTTCCTTTTTTTAATTCATCTAAAAAATATGTAAATACGTAATCCCAATATTCTTTAACAAAGTTGATTCTGTGAAGTTTAATACCTAATTTATCGCATACTTTTTTTGCATCATTATAATCTTCTTCTTGAGTACATATATCATTGTTTAATGTAGGATTTCCATTTATATCATTATTAACA
The DNA here is from genome assembly GCA_947629025.1 of uncultured Bacilli bacterium. GTDB lineage: Bacteria > Bacillota_I > Bacilli_A > RF39 > UBA660 > CAG-433. Next base: position 26,818 of record CANRCC010000004.1, read on the forward strand.
GAACTATCCCAGTTTCTCATAAATAAACCTTCAACTTGATAGCCTTGTATTTTTAATAAATATGCGCAAACAGAAGAATCTACTCCCCCACTCATACCAACTATTACTTTTTTCATAAGACTTCACCAAATAAATTATAACTTATTTAATTAAATTAGTAAATATTTTAAGTATAGATGGTAGTACAAACACGTCAAATAATGAACATAATACAGATAATAATATAGATATAACTAATATAAAGAAATATTTTCCCATAAATGTCTTAAAATTAATTGTTCTTTTAAAAAATGCACTTTGTATTAGTTTAATCGATAAAATAAGGCTATATACGCTTAAAAAAATAGCAAGTAGACTTGTGATTACTGAAGATGGAAAAATGTAAAAAAAAGCACCTAAAATACCTTTTAAACCATATTTAGCAAATATACCACTAATAGAAAAACCAAGTATAAAAGATTTAAAAAATATCATAATAATAATTACAGGAATACCAATAACTGATAATCCTAAAAGCCACATGAATACAAAATATAATAAATTTGATATTAAAGTATTTTTAAATATACTTAATTTATCTGCAAATTCTAATTTATCTATAGAGATAAAAAAATTATTTACTTCTTTTAATATTTTTGTCTTTTCAATATCATCTAATATTGTTATATAAATACTACCAAATATTAAACCAATTAAAAATATTATAAAGATAACAAGTAATATACTATTTTTTTTACTAAGTTCCTTTTTATAATTATTGTACATTTCTTTCATTATGTTTTTCTCCTTTGGTTAAATATATTAATGCTTGTACATTTTTAGAACAAAAAAAGAATTATTTAACTAATTCTATTTGTTCTATTGGAATATTTGTTATTTCAGATATTAGATTTATATCCATCTTTCTGTTAAGCATATTTCTTATTATTTCATTTTCTTTTCTTGTGATTCCTATTTGTATTCCTTTTTTAATACCCTCATTTTCTCCTTCTTCTTTCGCACATATCAAATATAACTCTTCTTTACTATATGATAGTAAATTTCTTTTATCATTGCTTAATTTTATTAACTCATCATATATTCTTTCCATTAATTCATCACCCCTTGATAAATTATATAATTCTTTCTTATTGACTAATTTTAACATTAAAAATATTTTTTCCATCCTTGTTAACTTTTCTTTATTATAATACTTTTTATAAATTACTTCAAGGTTAACATGATATTTTTTTATAAAACTTTTATCTACTATTCCTTTTTCACTTTTTAATTCAAATTTTACTATCTCTCCCTCTTCTTTATATAATGTATAATTATCTATATTTATTTGTATTACTATTTTATCTTCATATAAACTTTGTATCTTTGTTATATATGAATTATTTTTCTTTATTATCTTTTTATAATACTTTTTATTCATTTCTATATTTATTATTTTATTTTCTATTTCTATTACTAAATCACTTATTTTTCCTTTTTCTTCTATATTTTCTTTGGGCAATTCATTTGATATTATTTTCATCTCTCTTAAATCTTCCATTTTTATATCTTCTACTACATACACTATTACCTCTTTTACTAATTTATCTATAGTGGTGAATAATTTTTTAAATATTGTATCTGACGTTCCTGGAATTATTTCTCTTTTTCTTCTTTCCAAATCGTCAATATATGTTTTTATCAATCTACCACCTCCTATAATATATTTCACTACTTACTTATTATTTTCCCCTAAAAAAATAAAAAAAAGTACTAAATTAGTACTTATAAAATTCTTTATAAAATTTATATGCGCTATATATATCAAATTTACTAGTTACTTCATATGGTGCATGCATTGATAAAACAGAAATTCCTGCATCAATAATATCAATTCCTTTATCTGCTAGTAAATATGCAATAGTGCCTCCTCCACCTAAATCAATTTTACCTAATTCACATACTTGATATTTTATATTATTAGATTCAAGTATATTTCTAATATAACCTACATATTCCGCATTTGCATCACTAGCACCTGATTTACCTCTTGAACCTGTATATTTATTTAATGTAACTCCGCCACCTAAAAATGAGGTATTATGTATGTCATATGCGCTTTTATATATAGGATCAAATCCTGCGTCAACATCAGATGATAACATTTTAGAATTATTAAATACTTTATCAATCATATTTGGTTTATTTTCACCTGTTTTATTTAAAAGCTCTGATACAAAGTATTCAAATGTATGAGATGCCATTCCAGTATTACCCATACTTCCAATTTCTTCTTTATCTGCTAAAATACATATACATGTTTTATCTGGATTTTGCGTTTCTAAAATTGCTTTAAGTGCTGTATATGCACATACTTTATCATCTTGTCCATATGCCGCAACTAAACTTTCATCAAATCCTAAGCTTCTTGCTTTAAATGCAGGAACTATTTCAAGTTCTGAACTAGTAAAATCAATTTCTTTAATACCATATTTTTTATTTAAAATATTAAGTATATTTAATTTAACTTGATTTTGTTCATCATCATTATATGGAATACTTCCAATAAGTAAATTTAAATCTTCTCCCTCTATTATATTATTTGCTTTTTTACTCATCTGTTCATTTGCTAGATGTGGAAGTAAATCAGTTATTGTAAATACTGGTTCATCATCATTTTCTCCTATTTCAACATTTATTTTTTCTCCATTAGGTTTTACAATAACTCCATGAATAGAAAGAGGTATTGTAGTCCATTGATATTTTTTTATACCTCCATAATAATGAGTTTTAAAATATGCAAAACCAGAATCTTCATATAATGGATTTGGTTTTAAATCTAATCTTGGTGAATCAATATGAGCACCTATTAAATTAAATCCCTCACTTGATGGTTTATTTCCAATAACTGCAATAAATATGCTTTTATCTCTATTTATATAATATACTTTATCTGATTTATTTAATGATTCAACAAAATTTATATCTTTAAATCCATTTTCTTCAAGCAATAATTTAGCATTATTAACAAATAATCTTTCTGTTTTCGATTTATTTATAAAATCCATATATCCCTTTGAAAATTTAAAAATATTTACTTTTTCTTCATCTGATACACTATTCCATCCACTTTCTTTTTTATTAATTAATTTATTATCTATATTGTTATCCATATTTGAATCCTCCTATTTTATTATACCAATATAAATCATTTTTATTATTTTTTTATCATTTGTTTTAATTCATATAGTTTATTAATTGCTTCAATTGGTGTCATTTCTATTGGATTTATCTTTTTTAACTCTTCTTCTACTTCACTTTTTGTTTCTTCAAAATCAATTTCCATTTGTGTTACGTTATTTACATTTTTCTTTTCTTTTGATTCATATGTCTTAAGTATTTCTTCAGACCTTTTTATTAGTGAATCAGGTAATTTTGCTAATTTTGCAACATGTATACCATAACTTTTATCTATACTTCCATCTTTTATTTTATGAAGGAATGTTATATTCCCATCTTCTTCTTTTGCAGATACATGTACATTTTTTAAATGTTTATGATTTTTTTCTAAATCTGTGAGCTCATGATAGTGAGTTGAGAAAAAAGTTTTTGCTTTTACTTTATCATGTATATATTCAATAATTGCAGCAGCTAAACTCATTCCATCATATGTTGCAGTACCTCTTCCTAATTCATCAAATAATATTAAACTATCTTCAGTTGCATTAGTAATAGCATTATTTGCTTCCATCATTTCTACCATAAATGTAGATTCTCCAGAAACTAAATCATCACTAGCACCTATTCTTGTAAATATTTTATCAAATACAGGTATATTAGCATATTTACAAGGAACAAATGATCCAATTTGAGCCATTACTACTATATTAGCCATTTGTCTCATATAAGTTGATTTTCCTGCCATATTAGGACCTGTTATAAGCATAACAATATCATCTTTATTAAATAATACATCATTTGGTGTAAATTCTTCTTTATCAAGTACTTTTTCTATTACAGGGTGTCTTGCATCTTTAATATCAATTATATGTTCATCGTTTAATTTAGGTCTTACATAATTATTTTCTTCTGCTACTACAGCAAATGATATAAGTACATCTATATCACTTAAAGTATGCGCTAATTCTTGAATATCTGATATATATTTTTTTACTATATCTCTAATTTCTATAAATAACTCATATTCTAATGATATTATTTTTTCTTCTGCACCTAGTATTAATGCTTCTTTTTCTTTTAATAATGGTGTTACAAATCTTTCACAATTTGCTAATGTTTGTTTTCTTTCATATCCAAATTCTTCTTTTATATCTTTACAAGCACCTTTACTTACCTCTATATAATATCCAAATATTCTATTATATCCAACTTTTAAAGTCTTAATACCAGTCTTTTGTCTTTCTTCTTTTTCCATATTAGATACAAAATCTTTATTTCCTTTTCTAGAATTTTTAAGAAAATCTAATTCTTCATTATAACCTGATTTTATTAAGTATCCTTCTTTTAAAGTTATAGGTGCATCTTCATATATAGATTTTTCTAGTAAATCATATAAGTCTTTAAATTCATTTATAGATTTATAATTTATATCTTTTAATATTTGATTTATTTCAGGTAATACTTTTAGAGACGTTTTTAATTGTAGTAAATCTCTTGCATTTGCTGAACCAAATGATATTCTTCCAAGTATTCTTTCTAAATCATATACATTTGATAATAATTCTCTTAATTCTTCTTTTTTTATAAATTCTTTTATTAAAGTTTCTACAACATCATATCTTTCTTCTATTTTTTCTTTATTAACTAATGGATTTAAAATATAACTCTTTAATTTTCTACTTCCCATCGCAGTTTTGGTTTTATCAAGTAACCATAAAAGTGAATATTTTTTTTCTTTAGTTCTTATATTTTCGATTAATTCTAAGTTTCTTTTTGTATGTATATCCATTTTTAAAAATGAATTTTCTAAAGTTATAATAACTTTTTGAAGATGTGATAAGCTTCTTTTTTGTGTTGATTCTAAGTATGAAAGTAAATGCTTAATAGCTTCTATTATTCTTTCATCATTTACGTCACTATAAATAGATGTATAATTGTTTTGTAAATTAGTATTATTGTATATAGAAATAGTTATAGAAAAGTTTCTTTTTAATCTATCTAATATAATTTTATCAAAATCAGTTTTAACAACTACTTCTTTAATATTTCTAGATGTTAATTCTGATATTAATAAATCACTATCATGATTAATTACGCATGCATAAAATTCTCCAGTTGTTATGTCTAAATAGCTAATAGAATATGCATATTTTAAATCAAGAACATTTCCAATATAATTATTAGAACCCTCATCTATAAAATCACTATTCATTCTAGTTCCAGAAGATACAACTTGAACAATATCTCTTTTTACTATACCTTTAGCATTTTTTGGATCTTCTGTTTGTTCACATATCGCAACTTTATATCCTTTTTCAATTAATTTTTCAATATATATACTTGCTGAATGATATGGAACGCCACACATAGGAACTTTTTCATCTAAACCACAACTTTTACCTGTTAATGTTAATTCTAATTCTCTTGATGCATTAATCGCATCTTCAAAAAACATTTCATAAAAATCTCCAAGTCTAAAAAATAAAATATTATCCATATTTTCTTCTTTTATTTCTATATATTGCCTCATCATAGGAGTTATTTTATTTCTATCTACTTCACTAAGTTTCACTAATACATCACCTAGTAAAATTATATCATTATTTTCTTATTTTGTATTTAAAATAACTATTAAAATTTATATTTTTTTAAATATTTATTTTCTAATATATACATATTTTTATCTTTTATTAAATGTTTTTTATTTCTAAACATATTATCTAATTTTCTTATTTTTTTATATTTATGATATTCATTTTTATATAATCTTTTTTCAAGTAAGAATCTATTATATATTATGTTTTTATTTTTTATAGAATATATTATTTGAAAAATTAAAAATATTACAATTACATAATAACTGCTATCAATATTAGAAATAGCTAAAAATAAAATTAATGATAAGATAGATATTATTATATTTGATAAATATGATATTTTAAAATTAAATATTTTATTTAAAAATATATTAATTATCTTTGAACCATCAAGTGGTATTATTGGAAGTAAATTAAATAATAATATTGAATAATTATAATTTTTATATAGTAAGTATATATATTCTGATATATTGTTTTGTCTATATAAAATTAAAATAATTATATATAATATTTCTTGAAATAAAGGACCCATAATAGTTACTAAAAATTCTTCTTTTAATGGTTTATCTATTATATCATCTAATTTAGTAATACCTCCAAATGGATATATAACAATTTCTTTAACATTAAATTTATACTTTTCCATCATTATATAATGTCCAAATTCGTGAACAATTATAATTGTAAATATAACAATTATTTCTTTAAATAAACCAGTTATCAATGATAAAAATAATAATATTAAAGTATAATTATTAATTTTTAATTTACTTAAGAACTTTCTTATAATCAATACTTACGCCATCCTTTTGAAATTCTAGATAAAGTTCATTATTAGATGCTTCACCTATTATTTTTCCATCTTCTACATAATCATATAATTTAACATTTATATTAGATAAATTACCATACCATGCATCTATACCATCAGATTGCTGAATAATAACAGTTTTATTAATAGTATCTTTATTACCAACAAATATAACTATTCCACCTTTTATTATAGGTATTGCATAATTATCTTGCAAAGTTAATTTTACTCCTTTATTATAAGTAGCTAGTTTTTTATATTCTAATTTTTCATTAAATACTTTTTTAGTTACAAATACATCTTGAAATGGCAATATATTTCCTATATGTTCATTATATATTTTTTTTAAATATGCAAAAGATATATTATCAGTATATACATATTTATATATTTTATTTTTTATGCTAGTATTATTTTTTACCAGTATAGTAAATACTAAAAATATAATAATAACAGTAAATAATTTTATAAAAAATGGTTTTATTTTATTTACATCTTTCTTATTGCTTGTACTTTTTATATTTCTTTTTTTATTTTTTATTCTGTTTTGTATTTCATTTATTTCTTTCATAGTATCACCTATTTATATATATGATACTTTTTTATATTATATTCTTTAAATATAGTTTATTTGATATTAAATAACTTGAAATAATATATATAATATTAATTATAAAAAAGTGTTTTAATATAAATAAAAATTCTACTATTGTATAATCATTATATTTATATACATCAAATATAATATATAATGCAAAATTATAAATAGATATTAATATAACTGATAAGAAAATAATATTAAAAATTTTATAGTTAAATTTCTTAAAAAAGTAATATATAATAATTGATACAAATAAAAATATAAATGAATTTAAGATATAAAAATTAGTAAATACAAGATCATAAACAAAACCTAGTATAAAACTAAATACAAAAAAATCTTTTTTACTATTTTTAAAATATGGATAAACAAATATTAAAGATAGTAATGTAAAAAGTGGTACTAGATATGAATCTATATTAATATATAAATTAAGTATAAGTTCAAGTATTATACTAATTATTATAATAATTATATTGTATATCATTTTTTATCACCAACTACTGTTACAATTTTTATGTCATTAAAATTAGCACTTGGTGTTATTACAATAGTATTTGATATTCCATATGTTTCTTTTATTAAAGATGTAATTTTACCAATTAACAAACCAGATGAAAATGAATCACTTAATCCTGATGTAGTTACATTAATATTTTTTATTTCATCTTCATTAAAATCTCCAATTACATTTTTTAAGTATAATTTATTTTGTTTTATATCGTATTCTTCTATTAATCCATAATATGGATTATCACCTATATAAAATACTGCAGATATATAATTATTATTTTTTGATGTAAGTAATTTTACATCACTAGAATGATTATTTACTTTTATTATTTTTCCTATTAGACCGCTACTATTTATAACTGCTAAATCTTTAGTTACTCCATCTAATTTACCTTTATCGATTGTTACTATATTATACCAATAATTAGTACTTCTTTTTACTACTTTTGCATTAATTAGTGTTTTATCACTCATAGTACTATTTAATTCTAATACTTTTTTTAACTCTTCTATTTGTTTTTCATAATCTTTATTTATTTCTTTTGATAAATCACTATTATTAACATTAATTTTATTATATGGAATACTAATAATATTTGATATACTTGCACTTAAATCTTTAGTCATATTAAAAATAATATTATTACTTCTATTATCATTTATAAAATATAAAAATGAAAAAGATATTAGTGCTAATACAAATATACTAATAAAAATAATTTTAATTTTCTTACCCTTTTTTTTCTTTTTCATAATAAAGCTCCTATATTAATTGATTTTCAAAAAAACTATAATAATTATTTCCAATTATTATATGATCTATAATTTGTATACCTTGAATATTACTTATTTCTTTTAACTTTTTAGTTAATATAATATCTTCTTTAGATGGAAGTGGATCTCCACTTGGATGATTATGTACACATATAATTGATGATGCGCTTAATAAATATGCATACTTAAATATTTCTCTTGGATGTACTATACTTTTATTTATAGTTCCAATAAATAGTAATTTCTTATCTATTAAATTCTTTTTTGAATCTAAATAAAGTGCATAAAAATATTCTTGATTTTTATTATATAATTCTTCTTTCATAAAATTATATATTTTATCTGCGCTATTCATTTTTATTTTGGATATATTTTTCTTATAATATACTCTTTTACCTAATTCTAATGCTGATAATAAAGTTATTGCTTTAACTTCACCTATTCCTTTTATTTCTTTTAATTTATTTAATGTTATATCTTTTAAATCAGTTATATCATTAATATTATGTAATATTAATTTAGCTAAATCATAAGCAGATATATCTTTAGTTCCACTATTAAGTAAAATACTAATTAACTCTATATTAGATAAATTTTCTGCACCAACTTTTAAAAATCTTTCTCTTGGTCTTTCATATTTTGGAATATTTTTAATTAATGTTTGATTCACTTCTTAATATCAACTCCTCATATTTAGATAATATTTGTTTTTCTGCATTTATTATTGTATTATTATCACTAGTATTTTGTACTAAATCATCATATTGTTTTAATGTTTCTAAGAAAGTTATATTATCAGTTTGTATTTTCTTTAGATAAATATTTGTATCAATATTATATGATGAAACTATTTTGTCTTTTAATTTCTTATCGCTTATTACTCCTATTAATACATGAAATTTATCATCTTCATTATAATAAAAATAACTTTTTAATTTTTTAGTATTTTCTTTCATTGATTCTATAGTAGAATATACACCATATTGAATTAAATATATATTTTCTAATCTTTTTTCATTAAATACATCATCTACCTCTTTAGCATATCCATCATATATATTCTTACCTAAAATTAATCCAATAATAATTGCAACTGCGACATAAATAATAGTTTTATTTTTCATAACGATCACCTACCTATATTTTATATTAATAAAAAAGATAATTATGTCGAAATATATATTCATTAATATTTTTCTCCATAAATTATCAAAATTCCCCTAAAAAAAATAAGCATAAGCTTATTTAAATCATTTTTTCATCTATTATATCTTGAACTTTATATAAAACATCAAATACAGATATTTCCATATTTTCTTTTTCTTCTCTTTTCTTTAATTCAACAATATGTTCTTTTATCTTCTTTCCTATAGTTATTCTAATTGGTATTCCAATTAAATCCATATCATTAAATTTAACTCCTGCTCTTTCATTTCTATCATCTAGTAATACATCTATATTTGCTTCTTTAAATATTTGATATAAATGGTTAGCTGCTTGATATTGTTCATCATCTTTAATATCAATTACAACAATTGCTACTTTGTATGGAGCAATATTAACTGGCCATATTATACCATTTTCATCATTATTTTGTTCTACAATAGCAGACATACATCTTCCTATTCCTATTCCATAACAACCCATAACTACTGGTTTTTGATTATTTTCTTTATCAGTATATGTAAGATCAAATGCTTCAGAATACTTAGTTCCAAGTTTAAATGTATTACCAATTTCAATTCCTTTTGTAAATACTAATTTATTTCCGCATTTAGGACACATATCGCCTTCTTTTACATTTCTAACATCACATACCATATCTACTTTAAAATCTTCTATATTTACATTTTTATAATGATAATCTTTTTTATTAGCTCCTACTATAAAATTAACCATTACAGATACTTCTGTATCCATTATTATAGGAATATTTAAAGATATTGGTCCAATAAAACCTATTTTTGTATTTACTTTTCTTTTAATTATATCTTCACTTGCTAGTTTAACGTGTTTTCCATCAAATATTTTTTCTAATTTTAATTCATTAACCTCTGAATCACCCTTTACTAAAACAGCATATAATTTACCATCTATATCATATATTAGTGTTTTAACAAATTTACTTTCTGCTTCATTTAAGTAGTTTGATACCTCTTCAATAGTTTTAGCATCTTTTGTATATACTAAATCTTTTTCTAATTTTTTCTCTGAACTTTCTTTAGTAGGTACTATTGATTCACATACTTCTAAATTAGATGAGTAATCACAAGATTCGCAGCATACTAAAGTATCTTCACCAATATCAGTAACTGCTTGAAATTCTTCTGATAATATTCCTCCCATAGAACCAGTATCTGCTTTTACTATTTTATAATTTATACCAAGTCTACCAAATATTTTTTTATAAGCATTAAACATATTATTATAACTAACATCAAGTCCATCAAGATCTTTATCAAATGAATATGCATCTTTCATTAGAAACTCTCTAACTCTTATAAGTCCATATCTTGCTCTTGCTTCATCTCTAAATTTTGTATTTATTTGATATAAACTAAATGGTAAATCTTTAAATGATTTTACATTGCCTAATGCAGCCATTGTAAATAATTCTTCATGAGTTGGTCCAAGTACAAAATTCTTATCAAATCTATCTTTTAATCTAAACATTGAATTAGAAAATGAATCTAATCTATTAGACTTTTCATATACCTCATCACTAATTAAACAAGGCATTATAACCTCTTCTGAGTCTATTTTATTCATTTCTTCTCTTATTATATTTTCTATATTTCTTAATACTTTTAAACCAAGAGGTAAATACATATAGATACCTGCTGAAGTTTTTTTAATCATTCCACTTCTAACAAGCAAATTACCTGATTTACTATCTTCATTTTTAACATCTTCTCTAATTGTATAGAAAAAACTATTTTTTAATTTCATTTTTCTTCACTCCTAGAAACAAATAAATTATATCAAATTTATTATATATTTTCAATTAAAAAAGCAATATTGTTATTTATTATTACTTTTTTTATTTTTAAGTTCTTTTATAAATACATATTGCATTAAAGATACACCTATTAATAGTAATGAAAGAGCTATAACTAAATCATTATTTACTTTAAATAACTGAATAATAATATTTATTATAAGTACAATACTTCCATAATATACAAATTGTTTTCTATTTATACTCATACCAGTTAGAATAAATATTAATGATACTATTAAAAAGTATATTAGAATAACTATATTAGAGTTTAGTATAAAACTTAATGTTACATATGTCATCCATAGTATTTCAAATAATATTTTATCTTTTTTTCTAATAGTTAATACTTTTTCTAAAATAATAAATATATATATAGTAATTAAAGTTATTAATATTAAATTACTATATAATACACTAATTTCATTAATTAAAATTGATAAAGGATAATATAAGTATATTATATAAGACATAATCCTTTTATCTGAATCTATTTCTGATAAAAACATAGTTATTAATATTATTAAGATTGCTATAAATGATAATAATGCTGCGACAAATATAGGATTAATTAAACTAAATATTATCTTTGTTATTATATTAAATCCAAGCATAACATATAAAAATTTAATACAGAAATTAGTATTTTTCTTTTTAAATGAAATAGTATATATGATTATATATAACAATAAATTTAGTAATAAGAATAATATATTATATTTATTAAAATCAAATAATGAAGCAATTATTAATAATACAACAGAAAATAAATATAGTGCTCGTTTATTATTAAACATACTAGAAATTAATAATATAAGTGATAAAGTAATAATTGTATAATAAAATTTAATATTAAAGTTAGCGCAAACAAGTACTAAATTTATTAATGATAAAGTAAATAAGTAATTTTGAAATGTTTTGTTTTTATCAAAGAATGATTTTACTATATAATAATAAATCCATAATACTTCTACTAATATAGATGCTAATTTATCAAAATTTAATATTGATGTTATCATTGCAAATAATAAGAATAAATAAGAAAACCATTCATATATAGTAGATATTTTATTTTTTCTAATCATTAAATATGATGAGATTATAGAATATAATAAACTTGTAAGTATTATTATATAAACACTTTTTATTATTATATTTGATAATATTATTGAATTTAAGAATATATATATTAAAACAGGAATTATTATATTAATAATATCTTTAATATTTTTTGATTTTTCTATTTTTACAATAAATATTGATGTAATAATTAATAATAAACTTACTATAGTTGTTACTTTATATTCATATATAATTGAATTTGAGAATAATAACATAAATGTTATTATTGTAAATATAAGTGTTGAATTTTTTAATTTTTTATTATTAAATAAATAATTAATTACTATTAATAATATTAAAGATAAACTTAATATATAAATAGACATATTATTATAATTCTTAAATAGTGTTTGTATAAAATTAACTATTGTAATAACTTGAATAAATGGTATTACAAAACTAAAATCGCTTTTTTTATAATATAAAATAACTATATAAGAGTTAATTATATATGAAATAAATATAATAATAAGTGTTACTATCATACTGATACTTGCAAATTTTGAGTATGACATATATGCAAGTACAAATGGTAAATATATAATAAGTGCAAATTTCATATATTTGATAAATATATCTGAAAATTTCTTACCCTTATTTATTATTGCTACTACGCTTAATAATAAATTTAATAATATAAGTACCATAAATACTATATCTGCATTATTATTAAAATATTTATCTAAGTTAAATATAAGCATAATAGATAGTGCAAGCATATTAATTAGAAAACAAATTATATATAAGTATATATTTGAATTTAAGTACTTATAGCTTAAAAAGTATGCGATTATACATATAATAATTAATAATGAAAGATATACATATAATCCTGCTCCATCTAAGAAAAATTTTATAGTTAATTCATATTCATTAATTAATAAAAGTAATATTGGTAGTAAAACCATACTAATAAACCAAAAACACTTATGAGATTTTACTAGTCCTAAATTTTTAGAAATAACTGATATACTAATAAATAAGATTATTTCAAATAATATAAATATGACTTTAATTATATTACTAAAATCACTTAATACTATAGATGCTAATAATATATTTGCAATTATGATTAAAGAAATACCTAATTCAAATAAACTCTTTTTATTTTTTTCCTCATTTTCTTTTTTTCTTTTTTCTAATTCTAACTGTGTAGGATTACCACATTTATTACAAAATTTACTTTCTTTTTTTAATTTATTTCCGCACTTTGTACAATAATTCATAAATTCACCTTCATTTTATTTAATTATAAAATAAATTTATTAAAATTAAAAGACTTTTAATAAATTATATATTAATAATTCATATAATCAGATATTTTTTTAAGTAATAGTTTCTTTTCTTCATCAGATTTTTATTTTTCTTCATAAGATAATTTTTTACTAATTCTATCATTTTTAATTGTAAATAATTCATCATGTATTTTAGCAAATAACATTATTTCTTGCATTTCTTCACAATTTAAACTTTTATTTTCTTTTCTATATTTAAAGAATTTTGAATTTTGGCTTCTAAACCAGTTAAACATAAATGTACCATCAGTAAATCTTATATTATCTACATCAGCAACATTTCTTTTTAATATTCGTATTTGTGATATATATTCATAAACCCTATTTTCATATAATTGAATTGATGAAAATTTTTTCTTTTCTTGCTCTTTTCTTTTTTTAATATCATATAATTCATTATCTATATTAGCAAATAACTGAATTTCAGATAATCTTCTATTACTTAATCTAGCATTATTTTGTATTTCTCTTTTTATTTTATTATTATTACTTTTATAAAAGTCGTACATATATTGACCATCATTAAATTTATTTGTATCTCTTAATATTATATTTCTATTTTTCTTTTTAATTGTTTTTATATATTCATTTACCTTATTTTCATATTCAATAAATTTTAATTCAAATAACTTATCTTCTATTTTAGAAAACATCATTATTTCTTCTAATCTTTTACTATCAGGTATTCTTTTTGCTAATTTTTCATTTGTTAATTTTTTACATTCAAATTTATACCACAAATACATGTCAGTACCATCAGTAAATTTTATATCATCTTCATCATTAACATTTCTTCTTAATTTTTCTATAACATTAATATATTCTAAGACCTTTTTTTCATATATCTGTATTTGTGTTGGTCTTTTATCTTTATTTTTTTCATCTACTCTATTTTTAATATCATATAGTTCATTATCTATATTAGCAAATAACTGAATTTCAGCTAATCTTCTTTTACCTAATTTAGCATTATTTTCTATTTCTTTTTTTATTTTATTATTATTGTGTTTATAAAAATCATACATATACTTACCATCACTAAACTTATCGCCATCTCTATGTCTTATATTTTGCTTCTTTTCTCTTATTGTTTTTATATATTCATTTATTTTATTTTCATATTTAGTAAATTCTAATTCAAGTAATCTATCATCTATTTTAGAAAACATCATTATTTCTTCTAATCTTTTACTATTAGGAATCTTATTTACTTCTCTTTCATATGATAATCTACTATTTTGATCTTTATACCACAAATACATATCAGTATCATCATTAAAAAAATATGTATTTTCTTTATCTATGTTACTACCTAATTCTTTTATTTTTATTAAATATTGATTAACTTTTTTCCTATATTCATTTAATTCAGATTTTATAAGAATATTATCTACTCTTTCAAATATTTTTTTTAGCATATATTCTTCTTTACTTAATTGTTCTTCTTTTAGGCTATTTAACTGCCATTTTTGTTTTGCTATCCAACTATGCATATCTGTTTTATCACTAAATTTAATATTATCTGAAGCAGTAATATTTCTTCTTAAACGAATAATTGCTCTAACATATTCTTTTATTTTTTGATTAGTTGAAAGATTTTTCATATTATCTTACCCCCCTTTTATTATATTATTTTAAATTTTTTATTGTATCATCTATCTTTTTAAACATTTTTATTTCTTCTTTTCTCTTACTACTTAACTCTATATTATCTTCTATTTCTTTTTCTTGTTTTTTCTTTTCATTGTAATACCATAATGCCATATTAACTCCATCACAAAATTTATATTCTTCTCTAGTTTTAATATTTCTATTAAGTTCTAATATCTTATCAATATATTGATCTATTCTATCAAAAATTTTATTCTTTTTAATATCGAATAAAGTATTTAATATTCTTGAAAATAGCATAGCTTTTTGCATTGCTTCTTCATTTAACATTCTTTTTGTTAAGTTATAATATTCACTTTTATACCATAAATACATATTTGTGCCATCTTCAAATTCAAAGTCTTCATCCTCTTTTATATTTCTTTTTAATTCTTGTATAACATCAATATATTCTAAAACTCTTTTTTCATATTGACCTACTCTTTTACTTATACTTTCTTTTGTATTCAATTCATATATAGTATCATCTATTTTTGCCAAAAGCATCATTTCACTAAGTCTTGATGGTTTTGGTTTTTTATTTGTTAACTTATCTTTTTCTAATTTTAAATTTTGATAAGCATACCAACCTGCCATATCAATCCCATCATTAAATCTATTATTTACTTTCATATTTTGATTTTCATATTTTTGCATTAACATATTTATGTATTGATTTACTCTATCATTTAATTTTTCATAGTAAGTTTCATATAAAGCATCATATATTTTTGCTAAATACATTAATTTTATCATTTCATCTTCTTTTGGTTTTCTATTTTCTTTTTTTATATTATAGGCTAGTTCATTTTGCTTTGAAATCCAAACATACATATCAGTACCATCACTAAATAATTCAAAATCTTCTTTTGTAATATTTCTATTTAATAATTTAATTCTTTTAATATACTCATTTGTCTTTTTTCTAAATTCATTTAATTCAGATTTTATAAGTATTTTATCTACTCTTTTGAAAAAATCTATTGTATCTTGTTGTTTTTTTGTTAATTTTTCTTTTTTTAAATAAATCTTTATTAGATTTCTTTTATGTGATAACCAGCGATACATACAACTACCATCACTAAATTTTTGATATCCTTTTGCTTTTATTTGGCATCTTGTTTTCATTAATTCTTTAACATATTCTTTTTCTCTAGTGTAATTAGTATTATTTTCAGTAATCATATTATCACTTTCTTTCTTTTATTTTCTCTTCATTTTTAAATCGTGTAAAGTGTCATCTATTTTAGAAAACATCATTATTTCTTCTAATCTTTCTTCACTAGGTATAATATGTTTTTTATATTCATTTCTTAATTTATCTGATTCTTTTTTATACCAATAATAAAAATTAATGTTATCACTAAAAGCATACTTTTCACTACAACTTATATTTCTACCTAACTTTTTTACTTTTTTTCTATAACTATTTACTTTTTTTGAATAATCATTAAACTTACATTTTTCTAATATTCTATCTATTCTTTTAAATAAATCAATTTCTTGTTTTATTTGTTCATCTAATCCTGTATATTTCCTTAATTTAAGTCTTTCTTCATCTAGCCAAACTTTCATTGATGTGCCATCAGTAAACCTAAAATTGTCTTTTTTAGTTATATTTCTTCTTAAAGCTATTATTTTATTAACATATTCTTTCATCCTACTATAAAAAATAATTTGCTTTGATGATTTTTTATTTTCAAATAAAGCATCTTCAATTTTAGCAAATAACATTATTTCTTCTAATCTATCATCATCTATTTTTATGTTATTTTTTCTTTCTTGTATTATTTTAAATGAATTATTTCCATACCAATTATACATATTAAGTCCATCTTTAAAAGTAAATTTATCAGTTGGTCTTACATTTCTACCTAACTTTTTTATCATATTTATATATTGATATGCTTTTATTTTAAATACATTATTTAATTCATATAATGTATAATCTATTTTAGAAAACATCATTATTTCTTCTAATCTTTCTTTAGTTAAAGTTTTATTTTCTTTTACTTCACGCATTATTTTTTTACTTTCATTACAATACCAGTCATACATTTTAACGTTATCGTTAAATAAGAATTTGTCTTTTTCATTAATATCTCTTTTTATTTTATTTATTTTATTAACATACTCTATTACGCGTTCTTCATATGATAAAGGTTTTATTTTAATAAGCTCTTTATAATTTTCAGATTTTTTTCTTATTTCTTGTAATTTTTCTATTTGTCTTCTTTGTTTTTCTAAATTTTGCATATCAAAAAAAATCCCCCTTTTTTAATGCCTTATATAATATCACAATTTCATTATAAAAGCAAATTTATAAAAGGAGATTTTTATTAATTTAATTTTTCTTTTAATAAATTTAAATTTGTTTCTTCATTCTTTAATTTTGTTTTTTCTTCTTCTACTAAATTACTAGGGGCATTTTTAATATATCCCGCATTTGATAATAATTTTTTTCTTCTTTGAATTGAATTTTCTAGTTTTTCTATTTCTTTTTTAATTTCATTAAGTTTATTTTCTTCATCCTCTTTTGATATTTTATAGTAATATGTTAATTTACATTCTAAAATATCTGTTTTTGATTCAATTACAAGCTCATTATAACTATTTGTATCTTCTATTTTGTTTTCTATAGTTAGTTTTAATATATTTTTTATTAAGTTTGATGCATCTTCATTATTACATATAAAATCATATTTATCATCTTTTTTAATATTGTTATCTTTCTTTATAGTTCTTGATTTTGTTATAAAGTTTCTAATTTCATCCATTAAAGAAAGTGTATCAATGTAATTATTATCTTTATTTTCTTTTGGATAAGTAGATATCATAATGCTTTCTTCTTCTTTTATGCTTAATTTACTATATATTTCTTCTGTTACAAATGGCATAAATGGATGAAGTAATTTAAGTATATTAGTTAATACATATAAAAGAGTTGATTTAGTTGATATATTATCCATATTAAATTTTGAATATTCTATATAAGCATCACAAAAGTCATCCCAAATAAATGAATAAAGAATAGAACCTACATTATTAAATTCATATTTATCCATATATTTTCTTGTATCTTTTATTGTAATATTTAATTTAGTTAATATCCATTTATCACTAAATGTTAAATTAGAAAAATCAAATTCTTTTATATTTTCTGTATTCATTAATACAAATCTAGATGCATTCCATATTTTATTTATAAAATTCCAAGTTGATTTTACTTTTTCTTCATCAAATCTTAAATCTTGTCCTAGTGCTGTATTAGTTGTTAAGAAGAATCTAAGTGCATCACATCCATATTTATCTATCATATCTATAGGATCAATACCATTACCTAATGATTTACTCATTTTTCTTCCATCTTTATCTCTAATTAATCCATGAGATAAACAAGTTTTAAATGGTGCTTTGCCTGTAAATTCTAATCCTTGAAATGCCATTCTTGCTATCCAAAAGAATATTATGTCATATGCAGTTACAAGTACATCTGTTGGATAATATTTTTTATATAAATCTGTATTATCAGGCCATCCTAAAGTACTAAATGGCCAAAGTGCTGATGAAAACCAAGTATCAAGTACATCATTATCTTGAACCCAACCATCTCCAGGTGATGTTTCTTGTACTTTAATTTCATCATCTTTATACCATGCAGGAATTCTAATTCCCCACCAAAGTTGTCTTGATATACACCAGTCATGGCAGTCACTCATCCAATTATTTAATATTTTTTCAAATCTTTTTGGAACAAAATGAATTTTATTTTTTGTTTTTTGATTATCTAAAACGCCTTTAGCAAGAGGCTCCATTTTAACAAACCATTGTTTTGAAATATATGGTTCTACCATAACTCCTGTTCTTTCAGAGTGTCCTACACTATGAGTTATTTTTTCAATATTAATTAGTAAATCTTTTTCTTTTAAAAGTTCAACTAATTTTTCTCTTGCAGTAAATCTATCTAATCCTTTAAGCATTAGTGCATTTTCATTCATATGCGCTGTTTCATCCATTATAATTATTCTATCTAAATTATGTCTATTACCTACCTCAAAGTCATTTGGATCATGTGCAGGTGTTATTTTAACTACACCTGTACCTTTTTCCATATCAGCATGCATATCTCCTATTATAGGTATTAATCTATTTACAATAGGAAGTATTACATTTTTACCAATTAGTTTATTATATCTTTCGTCTTTTGGATTTACAGCAACAGCAGTATCACCAAATAATGTTTCAGGACGAGTTGTTGCTACATCTAAATAATCATTTGTACCCTCTATAAAGTATTTTAAATGATAAAATGCACCTTCAATATCCTTATATATAACCTCTTCATTAGAAAGAGCAGTTCTTGCTTCTGGATCCCAGTTAATTATTTTTTCACCCTTATATATAAGTCCATCATTATACATTTTTATAAATGCATAATTTACTGCTTTTGTTGAAACCTCATCTAGTGTAAATCTTTCTCTTGTATAATCTAAACTTATTCCCATTTTGGCCCACTGACTTCTTATATTTTGTGCATATTTATCTTTCCATTCCCATGCTTCTTTTAAGAAACCATCTCTACCTAATTCATATTTATTTATTCCCTCTTCTTTTAATTTAGCAACTACTTTTGCTTCTGTTGCAATTGCAGCATGATCTGTTCCAGGAATCCATAATACGTCAAATCCATCCATTCTTTTATATCTTGAAAGTATATCTTGAATAGTAACATTCCATGCATGACCTAAATGAAGTTTATTTGTTACATTTGGTGGTGGCAAAACCATTGAAAATTTTTCTCTATCATCATTTTTTGCTTCAAAATAACCTTTTTTAAGCCAATAATTATATTTACCTTCTTCTACTTTTTTATGATCATATTTTGTATCTAACATAACTAATCTTCCTTTCAATAAAAAAATTCTATAATCTAAGGACGCATATAAGCGCGGTACCACCTTAGTTCATAGAATTCTATGCTCTTAAACTCTTAACGCGAGATATACGAATAAGCGATTTTAAGCAACATTCAAATACATATTTTATTAGTTTTCACCAGCCACTAACTCTCTTTTGAAAATATAATATTTTACTCCTCTTAAAACATTGCTTTTAACAAAATAATTATATATTTATAAATAATCTTTGTCAATATTAATAATTACTTTTTAGATTTTTCTTTGTTAATTGAATTGATCTGCATTTGCATTTCTTTTAATATATTATTTTTACCATCTACATAATATTCAAAATCTTTATCTTTTACTTTTAAAAATCTATCTGTTGTTAATACAAAGTCTAAATCATTGTTTTCATATAAAAATTTATTCTTTTTATCATTTAGATTAACATAATAGACCTTTATATTGTTATTTATATATTCATTTATATAAGTATAATATGTATTTTTTTCATTATTATTTTTCTTATATAATAATACATAATATTCACTACTATCTTGATTATATATATCAGTTGCATTTATCTCAGTAAATAAATCTTTATTAGTTATTTTTGAACCAACAAAACTACTTTTTACTACATTATTATCTTTTATTAAATTTGGATCATATAAAAATACTATCCAAGATATTAATAAGCAAATAAATATGAAAAATAGAAATACTAATATATAAGAAAACTTAAATATATGTTTTTTTTCTTTAGTAACTATATTTTCTTGCTTTTCTTTCTTTTGATTTTTATCTTTAGTAGATACTTTTTCTTTCTTTTTCTTTTTATTTTTCTTTTCTTGTTCTTTTAATAATTTCTCTTCTTGTTTTCTTTTTTCTTCTTGTTCTTTTCTTAGTTTTTCTTCTTTCTTTCTTTTTTCTTCTTTTGACTTAATTATATCATTTTTAATTTGATCTAATAATTTATTAATTACATCTTCTATATTTTCTTTTTCATCTACTTTTGAATATATTAATCTTTTATGATCAAAGGCAATTAGTGATGGTGCATCATCATTAATATATCCTCCTGATATTCCTATAAATTCTTTTTTTTCTTCTACAAGTGAATATTTATTTAAACCTGCTTGATTAATTAAATAATTTGTTACAAAATCTGATGTTCTATTATCATATACATAAGTATAATTAAACTTAAATATATAATATTTATATCCTTCTACTACTCTTTCATCATAGTATTTATATCCTTCTAAATCTTCTTTATATTTTGTTTGCATCATAAAGTTTATATAGAAATCTGATTTTGCGATCATCTTACCAGTCATATATCTTTTTGGTATTAAATTTTCCATACCGTATATACTAAGCATATCAAATAACGGATATCTACTAGATTCATCTTTTGCAAGCATATTTAGATTTAATTTTGATATATCCATATCTTTTCTAATAAAATTTTCTAATATAAATAATGAAAGCTGAGTATCTTTTCTTTTAAATAATTTATTAAGTATTTCTTTTGTTCTTTTATTTGATACATAACTTTCTATATTAATAGATATTTCTAAAAAGAATCTAAGATCAAAATATTCTTCTGTTCTTAATGCTTCATCAGTATTTTTAAATTTGAATTGTAAAGCTTTATCAAATAATCTAATTATACTATCTTGTATTATTTTTTTATTCTTTTTTAAATCTTCTTCTTTTACTACACCAGCATTTAGATAATCATTAAGTATTATTAATATATTATTTCTAACATAACTAAATTTTAATGCTTTATATAATTTAGGAAATAATATATCGTATAAATATGGTCTTTCAAATAAATTACTTATTGGTATAAAAATACTTTCTTTATAATATTTTAAAACTAAATCTACATATAATTCAAGGGAACTTTTATTATCAATACTTGATAAAAGAAATATAACTCTATTTTGTGCATCTTCATTTAAGTATTTAAATATCTTTTCAATTGCTACTGAATATTCATCATAGTATTCTTTAAAGCATAATGAAATCAAAGAAGAACTAATTCCTCCATATCCATCTTCTACTTTATAATCATAGTTTGCTGCTTCAATTAAAAGTAATCCAATATCTTTAGTTATTTGCATTTTTTCTAATTTTTGAAATGCAATTGTTTTTTCTCTAATGTCTTTTTTTTGCATTATTTCAATTAAATTAGCAACCTTTTTCAATTTTAAATCTTCTATAAATTCTCTTATCATAAAATCCCCTCTTAATACCACTTATTGTATTATAACAAATTAAATTAAAAAAAAGAAGAAATTATTTGAATATTTCATCTAAAATTTTACCTAGTAACTTCTTTATATAATATTCTATATTATTGTTTTTATGAGTTGTATAGTATGAATTATCTGTTTTTGAATATATTCCTACCTTATTAAACTTTGCAGTTACCTCATAATCTTTAAGTAAAGGAGTATATTTATAATCATCATATAAGTAAGCAACTTTAGCTAGTCCATTTTTTACAAGATCTGCTTGAATTAGATTATCATCTATAAATACCCATACTAAATGTCTATCATATTTATCTTTTTTATCACTATTATCATCATATTCTATTTGTATTTTTTTAGCAGTCTTTAATTTTTTACAAGTATAATCTGATGCTTCTTTACCATAAGGTTCTTCTCCTTTTGTAGGATGTTTAGTCTCTGGTGTATCAACAGCTAAGAATCTTATTTTTATTTTTCTATTATTTAATTTAACTTCTGCAGTATCACCATCTATACATTTAGAAAATTTAACATCTATTTTATCTTGTGCACTTACATTATATGGAATAAAAATTAAAAGTAAAAATAAACTTATAAAAATCTTTCTCATATCTACTCGCCTTTTTTATACTCAATTGAACTTGCTTTTGATAAATCAATATCAGTAGATACAGATATTTTTGATATTTCACCTTTATTTATATTTCCAATAAATCCAGTAAGTGTAGCTAAAACAGTATTTGTTTTATCTTTTAATATAATATTAATTGTTTCAATTGTATTTGAATAATCAGCAGTATTTGTTACATCTGCAGTAAATGTTGAAACATTATTTTTATCTATAGTAATTGCTACATTAGTAATAGATAAATTTTCTATTGTTTGATCTTTTATTACATTTGGATTATTATTTAATCTATTTACATTTGTTTTTTTATCTTTTTTACTAGTTGATATAAATATAACAATTACTAACAATATCAATATACCTATAGTTATTAAAATCTTTTTTTTCATATTACCACCTAATATTATTCTAGCATAAAACCTTTATCAAATAAAGTTTATTATTAGCAATTTTATACATTTTACATAAAATATTATAGGTGATTTATATGATGAATTTCTTTCAAAGACTTTTATTAAATACTAAGAAATTAATTTGTTTTTTATTAGGGGTTGCATTATTTGTAATATTAACTTATCAAATAATATTACTTTTATTTATAACAACACCTATTAATGCTGTTTTGTTACTTATTATTTTTTTGCTCTTCTGTACTAGTTTCTTTTTCTTTTTCAAATTTTAATAAATTTTCTGTTTTATAAATTCTATCTAAAAAGCATCTTACATCTTTTACCATATTATATTCATTTATATTAAATTCAATTTTTTTAGGTATAGATATAAGTACATATAATAACTTTTTTTCTTCTTCTAAAAGAGGAAATATTCTTTCATATTCTTCTAGTAGTATACTAAAGTCAAAATCTAAGCAATATTTTTCATAAAAGTTAACAAAATCATATATTGGAAGATCTATTTTACTATTTTCCCATGATATAAGATAACTAGATTTATTTTTTATTAAATTATCTAACTTTAAATTATTATGAAGAGTTACTACTCTTTTTCTTTTTTTATCTTTAATAAGTTCATACCAAGATTCAAGTTCATAATTACAATAATTTATGCATTCAAATATTTTTGATATATTTCTTGCGATTAAATATTCAGATGGGCTCATATATATTTTTGATTCTATTATATTAATTATATCTTCATAATAGTTTAATATATAATTAATTTTTTCTTTTGTAGTTTCATAAATATTTTTATATTCATCATAATCAATTTCTTTATAATAAGTTGTTTTGCTATGTAATAGCGCAATTAAATGAATTATATCAAATGCTTTTTGACTATCATCATAAGATATATCATCTAAGTATTCAAACATTATATTATTATTATCTATATCTATTATTTTTGGAAAATAATCAAAGTTTCTAGATGATAAGTATCTATAAATATCATTACCCTTACTTTCTTTTAAAGCAAATTGACCTAAAGGTGTATCTACTATAGTTGTTTTTCCTTTTATAGTATATTTATTAACCTTTAGGTCATTTCTTTCAAGTAAAGATTTATATTGTTTCATTAGAAATATATGGTATTATTATTTTTTCTCCAAGGGTAATATTTTCAATATTATTATATTCTTTTATTTCTTCTATATCTACATTATATTTTGCAGATATTGTTTCAATATTATCATTTTCTCTTACTATATGTACATAATATGTTACATATTTTTCATCTTTTTCATTAAAGTTATTAAATATTGATGTAACAACTTCATCTGCTGTAATATTATTTAAACTTGATACTTCTTTTACCTCTTCATTAGTTTCTTTAAATAAATTTATAGAATCATCTTCTTGCATTTCATCCTCCATTTTTTCATTAATATTTTCATCAGAAAAACCAATATCAATTAGATTTTCTTTAATTAATTGTTCTTGTCTTGGTTCTATTATTAAATCAGGAGTTATTTCTTCTTCCTCTTCATCAATAGTAGCAAGTTCTATTCCTTCTATTAAAACATCTATATTTACTCTTAATATTTCTTCATTTATTATTTCAAATCTAAAATCATCTATATCAATATTTACTCTATCCATATCATATTTACAATCTAATGTAATATCAAATGGTAGTCCGTGTATAAATGGCTCAGTATTTATAGATGAATCATTCATTTTATAGTCACCACTAACTATAAATTCACCTGTTACTATATTATTTGATTCAATATTTAAGTTATGTTCTAATGAAATACTAGTTATTTCAAATATTTTTGTATTAAATTTTATATCTTTACTAAATGGTATTATTTTTTTCATTTATATCCCTCACTTCTAATTAATAATATTAAAATGAGTCCTAAGTTAGAACTCATTTTTAGATATATTTAATTATTTGAATAATATATTATATAATTCTATATAATTTGATATAAATACAATATTTATATTTTCTTTTACTTCTTTTGGTATTTCATCTAAATCATTTTCATTATCTTTTGGTATATAAATAGTTTTTATTCCAGAATTAAATGCAGCGATTGACTTTTCTTTTAATCCTCCAATTGGAAGTATAGTTCCTCTTAAAGTCATTTCTCCTGTCATGGCAACATCATATGGAATTTTTTTATTTTTAAGCATACTTAGTATTGATGTAGTAAGTGACATACCTGCGGATGGTCCATTTTTTGGAATTGCTGTATTTAGTGCATTTATATGTATATCTAAATCTTTTAATTTCTTTAAATCTATTTTTAGTAAATCTGAATTACTTTTTATATATCCTAAAGAAACAGCCGCACTTTCTTGCATTACTTTTCCTAAAGATCCAGTCATTATTACATTACCTTTTCCTAAATAACTTGATGATTCTATTGGTAATACTTCTCCTCCAAAATCAGTGTATGCTAATCCATTAACAACACCTGCTGAATCATAATTTTCTTTTCTTATATGATAATATTTTTCTTTACCTAAATAATCATATATATTATTCATATTTATTATATGTTTTTTCTTCTTTTTATTATAAGTTATATCTTTTGCTACTATTCTCATTATTTTAGATAAGACTCTTTCTAATTGTCTTACTCCTGCTTCTTTTGTATAATACATAACTATATATTTTAATGTTTCATCATCTATTGATATAAGATTTCTACTTAATCCATGACTTTTTAATAATTTATCATACATATGATTTTTTACTATATCTATTTTTTCAAACATTGTATAACTAGGTAAATTAATTATTTCAAGTCTATCTCTAAGTGCATATGGAATATCGTTTATGTTATTAGCAGTTAATATAAACATTACTTTTGATAAATCGTAAGCTTCTTCTAAATAATTATCATAAAATGTATTATTTTGAGTTTGATCTAATACCTCAAGTAATGCGCTTGCTGGATCTCCTTTAATATCTTTTGTCATTTTATCAATTTCATCTATTAAGAATACTGGATTTGATGATTTTGCTTTTCTAATACCTGATATTATTCTTCCTGGTTGTGCGCCCATATATGTTCTTCTATGTCCTATTATTTCTGCTTCATCACTAACTCCACCAACAGATATTTTAACAAAATTCCTATTTAATGCTTCTGATATTGAATATGCAAGTGTTGTTTTACCAACACCTGGTGGACCTACTAAACAAATAATTGGACTTTTATCATCTTTTGTTAATTCTTTTACTGATACATATTCTAAGATTCTTTCTTTAATTTCAGTTAATCCATAGTGGGTCTTATCAAGTAATTTTTGTATTTTATTTATATTTTTATTATCTGTTGTATATATTCCAAATGGCATAGAAAGCATAGTATCTATATAGTTTTTTACAATAGATAGTTCTGGTGATGTTGATGGTATTGTTTCATATTTTCTAATTTCTTTATATAGTTTTTCTTTTATTTGATCATTTGCTTTTAAATTAAATACTTTATCTTTTAATTGCTCTACTTCATATTCTTTGCTTATATCTTCTCCAAGTTCTTCTTTAATAACTCTTATTTTTTCTTTTAATATATATTCTCTATTTGATTTATCAAGTTCTCTTTTTAATTTGCTATCAATTGCTTTATCTACTTGGGATATATTTTTTTCATCGATAATATCTTTTATAAGTAATTCTGCTCTTGTTATTGCATTTGTTTCAAATATATATTTAATTTTAGTATCAAATTTAAGTGGAAGAATATTTGTTATTGTATCTGTTAAATTTTCTAGTGATGTTTCATCTGATAATCTTGATATTAATCCATTTGATATATTTGGCATTATAGATATATATGATGTTATTTCGCTTTTTAATTTTCTAAGCATTGCTTCTTCTTCTATTTTATCATTTTCTTTTATATTTAATGGTCCTATTATCGCATCTAAATTTTTATTTTCTTCTATATAGTCATAAATCTTTGCTCTATTAACTCCAACAATACTTAGTCTCATATTGTTATTTGGTAATTCAAAATTACTAGTTATTTTACCAATAGTACCTATTTGTGGTAAATCTTCTATTCTTAAAACTTCTTCTGTTATACATTCTGGTGAAATTAATAATATATAGTTTTCATGATTATTTATTGCTTTATATATTATATTTTTATCTTCTTCATTACTAACTTCTAATTTAAGTTCACCATGTGGGAGGATAATCATGTTTCTTAATACTATAACTGGTAATTTTGTTTTAAACATAAGTACATGTACCTCCTCATCAAGTAATTTAATAAACAATGTTTATTATAAATTAAATAAAAAAATTGTCAATAAAAAAGCACAAACTTGTGCTTATTTTTTTAGTCTTTTAACATATAGATAAATTTATTAAAATATGTCAAGTAATATTAGTAATTTTTTTATATTTTTTTAATACTAATATGCGATCATATTTTTGATAATATAGTTATTATTATCATTAATTTCATATGTTATTTTTATTTTGTATGCAACTAAATCTTCAGGGTAAGTTACATTACTTTCATCAATATATGTATCTATTACACTAGCATCTTTAGAATATAATACATCTATAACTAACTCATATGTATCATTAGTTTTAGTTATAGAGTTAGCTTTTAAAATAGAATTACGATCTATTCCAGTAGATGATACACTATATAAAATATTATCTTTTATTGGTGATTCATATCCTGCTTCTTTATATCTTAATAAGCTATAATCAGCATTACTAGGAAGGCTTTCTCCATAAATTTTTTCATATTCTTGTTTAAAATAATCATAATCTATTCCTATTAAACCAGTTCCCTCTTCTCCATAATGTAATTTAGATTGATCAGTACAGTTTTTATAAATATAGTAATATCCTAATTTAATTTTAACTTGATCACTTAATAAATCTTGACTATTTCTACTTTCTTGTGGTATTAATGAACCATCAGTTGTTAGGTTTAATTCTTCTAAACCATACCATAAATTTGATAATTTCATATTAGCATTAGTTTTATCAAAACTAATATTTTCTATTTCATTTTTTTCGCTTTTACTTTCTTCTTTATTTACTTGCGTTTTAGTGTCGTTTTTAGTACTTTCACTATTAGTCTTTGTTCCTAAGTACCACCCTAATACACCAGATGCTACAACTAATAAGATTACTAGTATAATAACCCAGTATTTAGGTTTCTTTTTAACATTATTTTCTACTTGCATTTGATAATTATTATCCATATCAAATTCTCCTTTCTTATAAACTAATTTTAACATACATCTTAAACATTATTTCATATTAATAATGTTATTTATACCTTTTTAACTAACTAATGTAAAAAAAAGAGTTAAACTCTTTTTACTTTTTTATTATATCAATAACTTTTTGCATTTGTAGTTCATATTTAATAGCTTCTATTCCACCAAATTCTTTTATTAATTCTTCCTTAGTCATATTATATTTTTTAGATAAATCTTCAGCTTCTTTATCAGCTTCTTTATCTGTTACTTCAACTTTCTCTATAGTAGCAATTTCTTCAAGCATAAATCTATATTTTACTCTTTTAGTTGCTTCTTCTCTCATTTGATATTTTAAAGCATCTTCATTTGAGTTAGTAAACTTATAGAACATTTCAAGTGTTATTCCTTGCATTTTTAAATTATCTTCATATTGATGCATCATTCTATGAATTTCTTCTTCTATTAATTCTTCTGGTAGTTCAACCTGCGTATTTTCTTCTGCTTTTGCAAGTAAATCATCAACATATTTATTTTCTATTTCATATTCTTTTTTTGCTTCTAAATCAACTTTAATTAAATCTCTTAATTGTTCTTCAGTTGTTATATCATCATATCCTAAATCTTTAAAGAATTCTTCATTCATACTTGGTAATTCTTTAGTTTTAACTTCATGAACTTTTACTTTAAATACTACTTTAGCTCCTTTTAAATCTTCTGCATGATAATCATTAGGGAATGTTACATTAATATCTTTTTCATCGCCTGCTTTAAGACCAATTAATTGTTCTTCAAATCCAGGTATAAATGTATTACTTCCTATTTCAAGAGGATAATTTTCTGCTTTACCACCATCAAATGCTACATCATCTTTAAATCCCTCATAATCGATAACAGCAATATCACCATTTTCAATTTTACCATCTTTTATAACAATATCAGCATATTTTTCAAGTAAACTATTTATTTGATCATCTATTTCTTTTTTAGTAACGCTTACCTTTTCTTTTTTTACTCCTAATTGTGTATATTTTTTAATTTTAACCTCTGGCTTAGTAGTTATTGTAAATAATATTGTAACTCCTTTTTCATTTACCTCTTTTATATCTATTTTAGGCATAATTATTGGAATTAAATTATCTTTTTCTATAGCTTTAGAATATGAATCTGGTAATACTATATTAATTGCTTCTTCATATAATGATTCAATTCCAAAATTTTTCTCAAAAATATTTCTTGGTACTTTTCCTTTTCTAAAACCATTTACTTTTACATTTTTTTGTGCTTTTTTAAATGATTCATCTAATGCTTTTGTCCATGTTTTTTCATCTACTTTTATTTCTATTTCATGTATATTTTTCATAATATCCTCCTCAAATAAAATCTATATTATTATATAATAATTAAAATTTTATATCAATAGTTAAATTAACTTATTTTACTAAAAAATGTAAAAAAAGTATTAGATATTTCTAATACTGTTATACTTAAATAAAAATTTTTTAGGCATATTATCTAAATTGCTATTTTTATCTAACAAATTATCTACTGCACTTTTATCTAGAGTACTTGAAAGTATACTAACTTTTTTATATCCTTTTTCTTCAAGTTCAAATACTCTCATTACTAAATCTCCTGTTTCACTAAAAAATTCACTACGCTTTTTCTTTAAAGTTAAATTGCCATCTGTATTACATATTAAATATTTTGTTAATTTCTTTGATGAATTAACTTCATACATATGCATATTCATATTTTATCCTCCAGTTTGATTATTTTATTGCAGTAATTTTTATTTTATAACTTCCATTTGGACTTTCAACATCAACTATATCTCCAACCTTTTTTCCCATTATAACTTTTGCGATTGGTGATTCATTTGATATTTTATTTTCAAATGGATCTGCTTCAGTACTTCCTACTATTTTATATTCTTCTACTTCATCATCATCAATATATTCTATTTCTACTTTAGATCCTACTCTTACTTCTTTTGATGAACCCTCTTCTATTATAGTAGCATTTTCTATTAAATATTCTAATTCTTTTATTCTAGACTCAACTTGACCTTGTCTTTCTTTTGCTGCATGATACTCAGCATTTTCAGATAAATCACCAAGTGCTCTTGCTTCTTTTATCGCATTTATAATATCTGGTCTTTGATTTTTAGTTAAATCTTCTAATTCTTGTTTTAATTCTTCTAATCCTTCTTTTGTTATATAACATTCTTGTTTTAAAGTTGCCATATAATTCACCTCTTCTTTTACGCTTTAATTAGCATGAAAAAATCATACTACATTTTAATAAGTTTGTCAACCTAAAAAATTAACACGAAGTAGATCATTTTTATCTACACTTTTATTACAAGGAATTCTAAGTATTTCTCTTGGATGCCTTGCTGCATCTACTTTTTCTCCTTGCTCGTTTTTAATATATGATACTTCTATATTAAATGATTCCTTTTTTGGCCCAAAAATATTGATAATATCGCCCTTTTTAAAGAAATTTCTCTGTTCTATTATTATTTCTTTATTATCCTTATCATAACCTAATACTATACCTAAAAAGTCTTGATTAGTATTTTCTTCTCTATCATTATAATATTGCTCATTAACACCTGGAAATGAATTAAAATATTGATCAATTGTTTCTCTATTAGCACATCTATAAAGTTCTATTTCATCATTTTTATCATATTTATAATTTTTTCTATCTTCATAATATCTATCAATTACTCTTCTATATACACTTATTATTGTAGCAATATAATATATAGATTTCATTCTTCCCTCTATTTTAAATGATTCAACGCCCATATCAATTAAATCATTAATATATCTTAAAAGAGATAAATCTTTTGGCGCAAATGAAAAATCAACATTATTATTTATCTTATTTTTATATTTATCATATAAATCAAATGTCCATCTACATATTTGAGCGCATCCTCCTCTATTTGAATCTCTATTAGTAAAGTAGTTAGATAACATACATTTACCACTATAACTAACACACATAGCGCCATGTATAAATACTTCAACAGGCATATTTGTTTCATCTATTATTTTTTTTATATCTTCTTTTTTACATTCTCTTGCAAGTACTACTCTTTTTACTCCCTCTTTTTTATAGAATTTAACTACTTCTTTATTTAATATTGAAGCTTGAGTACTAATATGAATATCTAAATCAATATTATTTTCTTTAATTAAATCAATTATAAATAAATCAGAAACAATTATTGCATCTACTTTTATTTTACTTAATGTTTTTAAATAGTCTAAAATATCATCTAAATCATCTTCATGAAATATCATATTTACGGTAACATATACTTTTGCATTATTTTTATGGGCAAACTCTACTCCCTCTTTAATTTCATCAATAGTAAAATTGATTGCATTTGCACGCAAACTAAAATTTTTACCACCAATATATACTGCATCAGCACCATACATTATAGCCCATTTTAATCTTTCTAAATTTCCCGCAGGGGCAAGTAATTCTACTTTATTCATTTTCTTTCACCTTAAATATTGTTTTATTATTAAAAAATCCATCATAAGTATTACAATAATTATTACTATCTATAACATCATATAATTTATTAATAAAGTCTTTATCATTTGGAGAATTTTTAAGTGCACAAAAAGCTTCTATTACATTATAAAATACTTGAGGACTTATCATATAATCATCTAAGTATATTGCTTGTAAGTTTTTATTTGATATAATTTTTGAATATTCTTTTATTCCATTTAATATCTTTGATGAAAAGAAATTAGTATTATCTTCTTCTACTATAGGATAATAATCATCACTATTTTTTTCTTTTATATAATACTTATTTTCTTCTTTTTCTTTTTTTATAAATTTAAAATAATTAGTTAATAAGCTTCTTGATGATGTTGATTGATTTAAGTATCCAAATAAAGTTATATAAGCTTTTATATTAATATTATCTAATATTTTTATTATCTCATCTATTGTAAGTTCATTACTTAATAATACGCCAGATATATTTCTTTTTGCTAAAAAGTTTATTGTTTTTGAATTAGTTGCTTTATGTATACCATACCAAATTAAATTTATTTTTAAAGAGTTATCTTCATTAATATTAACAATTGATAAATCATCAAAGAAAACACCTGATATTTTTAGTTTACTTATTTTAAATAATAAGTCTTTTAATTTTGATATTTGGTCATTAAAATATAACTTATTTAAAACAATATATATATCTTTATTTTTAGAATTAAGTAAATCTATATAATATTCAAGTTCATTTATATCTACATAATTATTAAAGTTTTCACTATATTCTTTAATACCAATAGTAAAGCCATCTACATTATTTTCTAAGTAAAAATCTATTTTATCTTTTTTAGGAAGAGGTACGATAATTTTACTCATTATCTAAATCCTTTCTATATGTAATAGCAATTCCATCACCTATTTTATAAAACTTTGTAGTATATTTTTTATTATTAATTAAAAATTCTTTATATTTATTTATCTTAGTAACAAGTTGTCTTAAATTTTTATTTTCTATTTTATCTACCTCATCAGTAAGTCCATGAAAACTCATATTATCACTTACGATTACTCCATCTTCTTTAAGATTTTTTTCATATTTTTTAAAGAATTTAGTGTACTGGCTTTTAGCAGCATCTATAAATAACATATCAAATTTACCATCTAAATTAATATTTAGTGCATCACCTAATATTAATGTTATTCTCTTTTCTAATTTCATCTTTTTAATATTTTTTAAAGCTTCTATATATTTATCTTGATCTCTTTCTATAGATACTATATTAATATCTTTATTAACAAGTGCCATTTTAATAGAAGAATATCCTATTGCAGTTCCTATTTCTAATATGATTTTTATTTCATTTTTTTCTATAAATTTACATAAAAAATTTATACCTTTCTTTTGCATAATAGGTACATTATTTTCTTCTGCATATTTTTCTATTTCTTTTAATATATCTTCTTTCATTTTATTACTCCTTAAAAAATGAGATAAACTCTCACTTATTATTTTTAACTAAAGTAGATAATATACCCTCTACCATTTTCCATTCTTCTTCTGTTTGTATATCACCTAAATCACATGTTTCAAGTCCTGGTGTATATGTTTTAGCATATGTTCTAATGCTTCCATCATCATCTGTTGTATTATCTGTAAATATTATATAATTTTTACCAGTTGATTTTAAATCAAAAGTAAAAAGTATATCACAATCTATTTTATTACCATTTTCATCAATATAAGTAAATTTATTTACTTCTTTCTTTTTATTCATTATTATCCTCTTTTCTTACAATCTAAATAATTTTGAAGAATTATAGTAGCTGCTAAAGAATCTACATGTTCTTTTCTTTTTTTTCTTGATACATCATCCATAAGCATTATGTTATTAGCTTCAACGCTAGATAATCTTTCATCTTGCATATCAACTATAACATCTATATTTTTTTCTATTAATTCTTTAAATTTTAAACTTCTATCAGCAGCATAACCAAGCGTATTATTCATATTTTTTGGTAGTCCTAAAACTATATTTTTTATATTAAATTCATTTATTATATCTTTTAATTTTGGAATTAATGATTCATAATCTTCATTATCAAATTTTAATGTTTTATATGAATTTGCGATTAGTCCTAAATTATCACTTAGGGCTATTCCTAAAGTTTTAGTACCTAAATCAAGTCCTAAATATCTCATTATTTCATATAATTTCTAAGTAGAACTTCAACAATTTGTGTTCTTTCTAACTTAGAAATCTTCTTTCTAGATTCTTTATAAGTAGAAATATATCCTGGATCACCACTTATTAAATAACCAACTATTTGATTAATTGGATTATAACCTTTTTCTTCAAGAGCGTCATATACTTCTTTTATTATTTGTTCAACTAATACATCATCTATATCAGATACATCAAACAAAAAAGTAGTATTTGATTCCATAAAATCACCTCTTTAAAATAATTCATATATAGTATAACATAACTTTTATCAAAAATAAAGACTAGATAAAAACCTACTATTTAGTAGGTTCTTTTTTATCTGAAACTTGCTTTTTTATTATTCTAATTAAATTTAAGTGATGAATTTTAGATGCTAATTGTCCTTTTGGAAGTTGAAGAAGCAAGTTTTCGTACTTAAGTAATTTCTTATTATAATATTCATAAAATAATTCATTTTTATCTTCTAGTATTCTAGGGCCAAAATATATTTCATCATAACTATATTTTTCTATTCCTCTAACAAACTTAATTACTGTATAAATTATATCTTTATCTTTAACTAATACCTCTTCTTCTATTTTAAATCCTAGTTTTATAACAAATTTTCTAAGTTTTACAATATCAGTATTAGATTGAATAATTATAGTATTTATATTTTGCATTTTTTCTGGATTAGTTAATATATCCTCTATAGTATAAAATCCCATACCAGATATAATTATTGTATCAACCTCATTATTATCTATTACATCAAGTCCATCGCCTAATCTTAAATCTATTTTACCGTCTAAATTATATTTTTCTATATTTTTCTTAGCTTGTTTAACCGCACCTTCATGTATATCTGATGCGATTATACTAACATTTTTTAAATTTTGATATAAATATATATCAAGAAGAGCATGATCACAACCAATATCTATTATTTTACTATTATCAGATACAAATTGTGTAATTGCTTTTAATCTTTTTGAAAGTCTCATATTAATCAACCAAGTAATCTTTTAATTTTTTACTTCTAGACGGATGACGAAGTTTACGAAGTGCTTTTGCCTCTATTTGTCTTATTCTTTCTCTTGTAACACCAAATATAGTTCCAACTTCTTCTAATGTTCTACAAGTTCCATCAACAAGACCAAATCTTAATTTTATTACTTGTTCCTCTCTTTCTGTTAATGTTAATAATAATTCTGAGATTTCATCTTTTAATACTTCGTTAATAGCATATTCTTCTGGGCTTAAACTATTTTCATCTCTAACAAAATCTCCTAAGTGACTATCTTCTTCTTCTCCAATTGGAGTTTCAAGTGATAATGGATCTAATGATATTTTAATTATTTCACGAACCTTATCTTCTGTTATACCAAGTTTTTGAGCTATTTCTTCTTCTGTTGGTTCTCTATCTAAATCAAGAGTTAATTGTCTTTGTACTCTTTTTAACTTATTAATAGTTTCAACCATATGAACTGGAACTCTTATTGTTTTTGCTTGATCTGCGATTGCTCTTGTTATTGCTTGTCTAATCCACCAAGTAGCATACGTACTAAACTTATATCCTTTTGATGAATCAAATTTATCTACTGCTTTCATAAGACCAATATTACCTTCTTGTATTAAATCAAGGAATGATAAGTTTCTTCCAACATATCTTTTAGCAATTGAAACAACAAGTCTAAGATTTGATTCTGCAAGAAGTGCTTTTGCTTCTTCATCACCCTCTTCTATTCTTTTTGATAACTCTAATTCTTCTTCTAATGATAAAAGACTAATTCTACCTATTTCTTTTAGATACATTCTAACTGGGTCATTAATACTTAAATTTTTAGGTAAAGATGCTTCATCTAAAGATAAATCAATATTTCCATTATCATCATCTGAATCTCCAACCTCACTATCTTCTACAACCTCAATATTATTATCATTTAAAAAGTTATATAATTCATCTAGGCTTTCTGAATCCATTTCTAAACCTTTTAAACTTTCAGCAAGTTCTTCAAATGTTAGAAAACCATTTTCTTTTCCTTTCTTTAATAGTTCTTTTTTTCTTTCTTCAAATGTTTTTATTTCTTCCATATTACATACTCTCCTTCTTTTTTATATCAACAATTTCTTTTGCTATTTCTTTTCTTGTTATTTCATTTGTTTCTGTTTTTAATTTATTTAATAAATCATTTATTTTCTTTTTTGATATATATTCTTTTATTGTTTTAAAATAGCTATTTAATTCATCTACATTTTCACATAATTTAATAGGCATATTATCTATTTTAACTAAAATATTTATTAAATCTTTTTTATCTTCTAAATATACAATAAAATCATTTATATTAAAGCTCTCAAATTTTTTATAAAATAATACTATTTCATTTGCTAATTTTTTATATAATGGATCTGGTAAATATGATAAATTATCATAATAATAAAGTATATAGTTATTATTTTTTATCATATTATAGATTATATTATCAGATGCTTTAATATATTTATCTATCTTATTATTTGTATAATTGTGATTTTTTATAATTATTTTATCTATATCTTTTTTATTTATTTTAGATGATATTGTATCTATGCTTATTCCTGTTAGTTGTGATACTTTTTTTATTTCTAGATTTCTTACAATATCATCATCTATCATTTCAAGTTCTGGTATTATTAAATTTATATATTTTGATACATCTTCACTATTATTAAAATCAATATTTTCTTTGTAAGAATCTAATTTATAGCTTGTCCTTGTCATTGGATGAGATAAATGATAGTTCATTTTATCTGCTCCATTTTTTAATATATATTCATCTGGATCTAAATTATCTTCTAATCTTACTACTTTAATTGATGCATCACTATTATTAAATAGTTCAAGAAATGATTTTGTTGCCTTATCACCAGCAGAATCTCCATCAAACATAACAATTATATTAGGTGATAACTTTCTAATAAGTGATGCTTGATATTTTGTTACTGCTGTACCCATAGTCGCAACTACATTTCTTATTCCAATAGTAGATAATCTTATAACATCCATAAATCCCTCTACAACTATTATGTTTTTTTTAATTCTTGCTTCTTTTTTAGCAATATGATAATTATATAATAAATTACCTTTTTTAAATAATTGTGTTTCCATAGTATTTATATATTTATTTTCAGATGAATTATCATATACTCTTCCAGAAAATGCGATTATATTACCCTCTAAATCAAATAAAGGAAACATAATTCTATCTTTATATAAATCATGTATATAATCTTTATTTTTAACACATACACCAGATTTTAATATATCATCTTCACTAAAGCCTTTGCTTTTTAATATATCTATTACTTGTGTATTCATTGTAGATAGACCTATTTTAAATTCTTTTATAACAGAATCATCAATTTGTCTATTTTTTAAATATTCTTTTGCCTTTTTACCATAATTTGTATTAAGATTGTTTTGATAAAATTTAGATGTTATATCATATATATCATATAATGGTGATTTAACAATATTACTTTTATCAATATTTCCAATATCAATATCAATTCCAGTTTTATTAGCGACAATTTTAACAGCTTCATAATAAGATACTTTTTCATATTCAGATACGAAGTTAAATACATTACCAGATGCCCCGCATACAAAACATCTATACATCTGTCTATCTGCAGATACACTCATACTAGGATTATGATCATCGTGAAAAGGACAAATTCCAAAAAAGTTTTTTCCTTTTTGAGTTAATGAAACATAATCTCTAATTACATCTACAATATTAACTTTTCTTTGAATACTAAGTATCTCTTCATAAGAAACCTTAGCCATAAAAAATCACTTCCATAATATATATTCTCCATTTGTTTAAAAAAATCCCCTAAAAATTACATATTTTTTTAATTTTTTGCATATTTTTTACATTTTTTAGTATATTTCAACTAGAAAGGAACATAATATGAATTTAAAAATAATTAAAATATTAAGCATATTTGTAATATTTTTATTAGGTTTTATTACACACTTCATATATGATATTTTTCCAAATACAATAACATCTTTCTTTTTTCCAGTAAATGAATCTATATTTGAACATTTAAAAATAATATATGTTAGCTATTTATTATGGGCATTAATTGAATATTTTTTATTAAAAAAAGAAAATTATTTAAAAAATTTCCCATCATCTTTATTTTTATCAATAATATTTAATATGATTATATTACTAGCAATATATATACCTATTTATAATACTTTTGGTCATAATATATATATAACATTACTAATTTATCTTATATCAATAGCAATTTCTCAAATAATTAGTTATTATATTTTAAAATCTAATAAAGATTTTAAGTTTTTAAATAAATATGCTTATATATTTTTATTAATACTTATAATGGTTCTTATTTACCTTACTTATTATCCACCAAATATAGATATATTTATTGATAAAATGAATAATAAAAAAGGACTAAATAATATTTATTAGTCCTTTTTCTTTTTTTCTACTTTTTCTTCTTTTTTATCTGATTTTTCTACAGTTTTATCTTTTATCTTCTTTGTATCTATTTGTATTGTGTCTGATAATGTATCTATTGTTTCTGGTTTTTCTATTTTTTGTTTCTTTTTAAATATTTTCTTTAATACTTCTTTTTTACATAGGAAGAATCCAAGTACAATACCAAGTGTAAATGTTACAAGCATACATACTGAAAATATTATCCATTCTCTTGAACTTGTTACATCTGGACAAGTTTGAACTATTTTCTTTTCTTCTTTTTCTCTTGTTACAGTAATAACATATGTTTCAGTATTTTGTGTATCTTCACTAGTTACTGTTATTTTAATTGTATTTTTACCTACTTTGAAATTTTTATTTCCATCTATTTCAATAGTAGCATTTGGATTTTCTGCTTCTGTTTTTATACTTAATTTTTTTACTTTATATGGTACTGATAAAGTAAATTTCTTTTGTCCCTCAGAAAAATCAATATCATAATCTTTAACTTCAATATTTTTAAGAACAGTACTTGCTTTTAATTTTTCTTCTTCTGTTGGAGTCATGGTTAAATTTACTTTAATTGTATAAGTTTTAGTTGCTGCTCCATTTTCTGCGGTTACTGATATTTTAATGATATTTTCTCCTTTAACAAGATTTTTATAGTTATCTGATATCATTATTTTAGCATTTGAATCAGTAGCAGCAGCATTTATTGTTATTTCAGTAATATCTTTTATATCTGCTGAATATTCAGTTACATTTTTATCAAATTTTGGAGTCAATGTAGTATTTGGTATTTTAAGTGAACTTAAACTTGCATCTGTTCCAAGAGCATTTATATTAATCATTGAACTTATATTTGTTATATTTTTTGCATCTACTGGACCAGTAAGTGCATTTACTCCAGAACTAGTTAATGTAAGATTAGTACTTCCTGCTTGTGCATTTGACTTTACTCCAAATACTATGGTTGCTAATGTTTCATTATTACTTATTGTTGAAACATTACCCTTAGTTATAACTATTGGATTTACTGGGTTAATATTTGAGTTTTCAGAAGTTGATGATTTATACTCTAATTTTGATGAATCATATTGAAGATTAACAGTATAAGCATTTAAAGAATCTTCTCTTATACCTTCAGCTTTTATATAAACAGTAACCTCTCCTCCAGGTTTAACAGTATCTGGTGATCTATCCATTCTAAATGTTAATGCATAAGTATTTTTTGGAATCATAATCATTAAAAATGCAAAAAATATAAAATGCAATAATGTCTTTTTTAACCCTTTTTTCATTCTTTTAATCCTTCTTTCTTATATTAAAGATTTACGTATATATATGCCTACTTTATCTTTTACATATATATTTAATTGTGCGTCTTTAATAATTTTTATAAAACATAAACCATTTACTACAACATCTTCACCACTTTTAACATTTATTTGTTTTAATGTTAAATCTTTACCCCTATTATTCGTTATAGTGTTTATTCTACTTATAATTATATCATTTGATATATAAAAAGTAAAACTATTTTTTTCACCATTTACATACTCTATACGAAGATAAGGGTCAATTAGTAGTGTTTTCCCTTTTTCTATCTGATATGTTATAGGTCTTATTTCAGTATTTGGCATTATTTTTTTTAATTCTTTTGCACTTACAAAATTACTTATATTATCACTTTCTATAAAACCAGGTGTATCTATTATTGTTAATTCTTTATTAATATTAATTTTATTTATATTTATTGTAGTTGATGGAAGTATACTTGTTGTTAATGATATATCATTTTTTGAATAATTTTTCAATATTTTATTTATAAACGTACTTTTACCAGCATTTGTATTTCCAGTAATATATACATTTTTACTCTTTTTATATTTATTTATCATATTATATAACTTATCCATATTGTAATTTGTCTTGCTACTAATAATAACCATATCAATTATATTGTCATTAAAATTATATTCTTTAATATTTTGAATTATTTTATCTTCTTTTACTGATTTTGGAATAATATCATATTTTGTAATTACAAGTATAATATCATTAGTTATATACTTATTTATCATTTCTATTGAACTATTTATATTAAATATATCTACAAAATATAATACTAAATCATTAGTTTTATTTATATTTTTATATATTTCTACATATTCTTTACCATCTGTTATTACTTGTTTAAAATCACCATAATGAATAATTTTAAAGCATCTTTCACATAAAGCACTATTATCTATTTTATCTTCTTTTATATACCCTACTTTATCTTTATAAGTTGATTGAAGTATACTTCCGCATCCACTACATTTTTTAGTCATAATATTTTCCTTTAACTAATATTCCTTTCTTATTATATCTTCTTAAAATAAATCCCTCAAAAAATCTCCAAAATTTAGTATATATAGGTTCATACTCATTTATTTTATCTAAAAATATTACAAACAAACCATTTCTTTTTGCTCCTAATACATCAGTCATTATTTGATCACCTATAAACACGCATTTTTCTTTATCATATTTTTCTATTATTTTTTTATAATTTTTCTTTAATGGTTTCATACTACCAGTATAATAATTTATACCAAGTTCTTCTGAAAGTGGTTTAATTCTTTTAATATGAGAATTAGAAAATAAAAAGCATTCAAAGCCCATTTTCTTTAACTTATTAAATAATTTTTTATTTTCTTTTGTTAAACTACTATCTAAATAACTAATAACTGTATTATCTACATCAAAAAATAAATATTTTTTACCTAACTTTTTTAATTTTTCATAATCTATTTGATATATATCTTTTTTATACATATCAGGTTTTAATTTCATATATTTTCCCCCTCATTAAAATTATATAATATTTTTTGATAATTATAAACATCAGGATCACTAATTGAATTAATATATTCTTCTCTATTCATTAAATAATCATATTTTTTTGGATATTTAGATGATGTAACAAATATATCATTAAGTTTTCTAGTTTTTATTATATAAATAATTCCAATAGCGTAAACTGATAATACAAATACAATCATAATTGTTAAAAAGAAATTTGAATCTTTAAATAATAGTATAAAGAATGAGAAAAAGGCATTATAAACTGTATGAACTAGTGTTGGAATAAATAAACTTTTTGAAATTTTTCTTATTTTATATAGCTTATTCTTTGAAAATTTTTCAATCGCAACATAATAACCCATTATTATTCCACATACTACATGAAGTGGTATTGTTGTAAAATCTCTTAATATTGCAAGAGAACTCATTCCCTCGATTGTTGATTCATTAAATACATAAATAAGAGTTTCCATAGCTGCAAATGAAAGAGCTATTATTGTAGAATATACAAATCCATCGTATATATCATCAAAACTACTATTATGTGATATAAATATATATAAAACAAATAATTTAGCATATTCTTCTATCATTGCTAATATTAGTATTCTAAATAAATTAAATGATGTTTCATTAAATAAACCTGTACTTATTATATTAAGATTAGGTAAAATAATTTGTCCTAATAATAATGAAAAACAAATAGTAAATATTCCAGAAAGTACACATATAAGTATTAATATAACTGGTTCTCTTGATTTTCTATCTGAATATAAAATAAGAGAAAGCATTATTAGTGTTGGAACTAAAGATAACATTAAAATTGAAAATAAATCTTTAATACTCATAATATGTCCTCCTACTCTATAATTATTATATCATTATAGAATATAAAATAGTATAGTAATGTAAATATTTTTACATATGTTTACACTATTATTATAAATACATAATCTATATATATTATTCCAACCATTTAATTATCATATTCTTATTTTATATATTTATTTTAAAATACTAATTATCATAATAAATTAACTTAATCATATAGTAATTTTAGGAAGTGGTATTTTGTTTTTAAGTATTTTAACTACATTAATTAAAAGTATGTTTTGTTTTACTGGAAGTTATTCAAATAATATATTTCCAGATCCTCTTGATAAAGAAGAAGAAAAATTATTAATTGAAAAACACTTAAATGGAGATAAAGATGCAAGAAATAAATTAATTGAGCACAATTTAAGATTAGTTGCGCATATTGTAAAAAAGTATGAAGCATCAAGAAATGATACTGATGATTTAATAAGTATTGGAATTATTGGACTTATTAAAGGTATAGATACATATTCTCATAAACATGGAACAAAACTTACAACATATGCGGCAAGATGTATAGATAATGAAATATTAATGTATTTTAGAAATGATAAAAAAAATAGTAAAAATATAAGTATTGATGAATCAATTGGATTTGATAAAGATGGTAATGAAATAACATTTATGGAAATTTTAAAAACTCCAAAACCTGATTTTGCTGAAGATATTCATATAAAAAATAATATTGAGTTATTAGGTAAATATTTAAATATTTTATCTGATAGAGAAAAAAACATAATATATAAAAGATATGGACTTAATGGATATGATGAACTTACTCAAAAAGAAATTGCTAAAGAGATGGGAATATCTAGAAGTTATGTATCTAGAATAGAAAAAAGAGCTTTAACTAAATTACTTAGAGAATTTATAAGAAATAATCAATATACAAAATAAA
Source organism: uncultured Bacilli bacterium (assembly GCA_947629025.1). Classification (GTDB taxonomy): domain Bacteria; phylum Bacillota_I; class Bacilli_A; order RF39; family UBA660; genus CAG-433. The sequence continues at coordinate 70,655 of CANRCC010000004.1, forward strand.
AATTAAGAATGTTTATTCTTAATTTTTAATTTATATATTTCTTTTGTCTATATACTAATATAGAAAGTCCAATA